>NZ_JBIBVX010000001.1:147422-265043 GCF_043080745.1 Streptomyces sp. NPDC014995 | reverse complement strand
ACGGCTCACGCGTGCCGGGGCTTGCGCCGTCCGGGGCCTGGTTGAGGGGTGACCCGTGTCCGGGGTGTCCTACGCGCTGATCGGACGTGACCACGTCGGTGCCGTGCCCGTGAGGCGGCACACGGCCAGGTAGAGGGGGATCGGCGGGGTGTACGGAAACGTGGCGTCCGGCCGGTGTATGAGGTCGGGGGCGTGCGGGGCGTCCGGGGTGATCGCGCCCGTGGCGTAGTGAGCGGGGGCGGGCCACTCCAGGGCGTAGTCGGAGTCGGACGGGACGAGCCACCACCAGTGCGTGTCATCGGCGTAGACGCAGCCCACGCGGGGCAGGCGCGGCATGACCAGCGAGCCGAAGCGGGCCGGGACGGCGACGGCGTCGCAGCCCAGCGGGGCCGTCATGCCCTCGGGCAGGGTGAGCCGACGGGGTGCCGTGGTCCGGCCCCGGCCACGCCCGACACGAACGAGCGTGTCGAGGCTGAGCACCGGCGCCCGGCCGGGCACGGCACTCACGCGGGGTCCCGGTCCAGGTCCCGTCCGGTCCCTGGACGCGGGCGGAGCGGGCTGTGCGGGAGCCAGGGGGGCGTCTCACCGTTGGCGAGGGCGTGGGCGGCCGACCACGCGGAGTCGGTCGCGGGTCCGGTCGGGAATCCGGTCGGGAGTCCGGTCGCGGGGCTGATCTTCGGTCCGGTCGGGAGCCCGGGCGTATGGCCGGTCGGGAATCCGGACGTATGGCCGGTCGTGTGGCCGGTCGGGAATCCGGGCGTGTGGCCGCCGCCGGTCTCCGGGTGGTGAGGCCGCTGCGGGGCCACGTGCGGGAGGGGGCCGTCGGTCATGGCGGCGCGGTGCGCCCGCGGCGCCGGGATGGACGCCCACCCCTTCGCCTCGACGCTCCGATGCCCCTGCCCGCCGTGGTCGCGGGGCCCGGGAGGGCCGCAGGCGTCGGCCGGGTCGTCGGGGTCGGAAGGGCCGGCGGGCTCGTCCTCGTCCCGCGAACCGCCGGCCGGTCCCGGCTTCGGGCGGGAGCCCCAGCCGAGGTCGTCACGGGGGACGGTGAGGCCGCCGTGGGTCCCGGAGAGGTCACCGTGGGACCCGGAGCTGTCCTGGGATACGACCTCGCCCTGGGATACGACCTCGCCCTGGGATACGACCTCGTCCTGGCACCCGGCGTCGTCATGGGACACGGTGAAGTCGTCCCGGCCCTCGCCGTGATCGTGTGAGACCTCGTCCCCGCGGGCCAGGTCGGCCCAGACCAGCAGGCCGGAGCCGTGCTCCTGGGCGCCCCAGGCGTGACAGAGGGCGTCGACGAGGAACAGTCCCCTCCCGTGTTCCTCCTCGGGGCGCTGCGGCGACGGGTGCGGCTCACCCGGCGCGCACCCCTCGTCGCGCACGGCTATGCGCACGAGGTCGTCGCCGTCGTGCAGCTCGCAGACGACGGTGCCGCTCGCGGTGTGCACGATGGCGTTGGTGACCAGCTCGGATATGACCAGGGCAGCCGTGTCGCAGGTGTCCTCGCACACCGACCAGCCGACCAGTCGGGCCCGCGTCAGGCGTCTTGCCTGCGCGGGAGAGCCCGGATGGGCGGCCAGTTCGAATCGGAACCGGCGCTCGGCAGCGGCCCGGTCGGGGCCTGCTCCCTCCCCCACTCTCGAAGCGCCTCGAGCGGGGATACCCCCATCGGCACCGAGACCTCGGGGGTGGCCTGCGGCGGCGTCTGTTCCTAAGGGCGCGGACGGAATCACGCTTGCCACTATCGCCCCGCCGTGAACACTTGGCAAGAGTCACTCTGAAAAATGCAGAGTGTTGTGTGACGCGGTCGGACGCCGTGGCACACTGCTCGCAACAGCACATTGAGCGGCGCCAGTTGGGATCACCGGAGATCCGTACTCACTCGTACAGACCTTCGATTCGGTCTTCGAATGGCGCCGCAGGGTTGTCGGGGTTCTTTTCGTGACCGGCCGGTCACGGCCCAACCAGGCCGCCCGGCAGGGCTCTTCGTGGAGGTGGAGCGTGAGCGAACCGCGGTCCGCGCCGACGGTGGGACAGGTCGTCCTGGGCCGACGCCTGCTGGACCTGCGGGAACGCGCCGGGCTCAAACGCGAGGAGGCCGCCCGCATCCTGCGCGTCGCGCCCGCCACGGTCCGCCGCATGGAGATGGCCGAGGTCGCCCTCAAGATCCCGTACCTCCAGCTGCTGCTGAAGGCGTACGGGGTGAGCGACGAGGAGGCCGAGGGGTTCGTCCAGTTGGCCGAGGACGCCAACAAGCCCGGCTGGTGGCAGCGTTTCCACGACGTCCTGCCCGGCTGGTTCTCGATGCACGTCAGCCTCGAGGGCGCGGCCACCCTGATCCGCCAGTACGAGCCCCACTTCGTCCCCGGCCTGCTCCAGACCGAGGACTACGCGCGCGGCGTCCTGAGGTCCGGCGCCATCGGCCAGACCCGGCCCGAGGACATCGAGAGCCTCGTCGACCTGCGCATGCAACGCCAGGAACTGCTCACCCGTCAGGACGCGCCCCGTTTGTGGGTCGTCATGGACGAGACGGTGCTGCGCCGCCCGGTCGGCGGCCCGGAGGTGATGCGCGCGCAGATCGACAAACTGCTCGAAACCACGAAGCTGCCCCACGTGACGTTGCAGGTCGCCCCGTTCTCCTCGGGGCCGCACCCCGGCACGTACGGGCCCTTCGTGCTGTTCCGATTCGCCATGCCGGAGCTTCCGGACATGGTCTACAGCGAGTACCTGACCGGCGCCGTCTACCTCGACGCGCGCACCGAGGTGGCGACCCACCTCGAGGTCATGGACCGCATGGCGGCGCAGGCCGCTACGGCACATCGCACGAAGGAGATCCTCCGGGATCTCCGCAAGGAGCTGTGAATGGATCGCATCAAGCCGCGCAAACGGGTCTACAACGGCATGCCCGCGCGGGACTTGGGCAGCGAAGGCTGGCACAAGCCGTGGAGCGGCGGCAACGGCGGGAACTGCCTGGAGGCGATGAAGCTGGCCGACGGGCGGATCGCCGTCCGTCAGTCGACCGACCCGGACGGTCCGGCGCTGATCTACACCACCGACGAGATGACGGCCTTCATAGAGGGCGCGAAGGCGGGGGAGGCGGACTTCCTGCTGTCGTGACGTGATTGCCTTTCTCTGAGCTCGACTTCCTTGTGTTCGACTTCTTTGTACTGGTGCTGAATTGACTACCCATTGCGTCTTACGGAGTGCCTCATGACCGGGCAGGATCCGACCCCCGCCGTCGAGATCGACACCAGCAAGCCCCATCCCGCGCGGATGTACGACTGGTACCTGGGCGGCAAGGACAACTACCCCGTCGACGAGGAGATGGGCCGGCAGATGCTGGCCCTCGACCCGCGCGTCCCGGTGATGGCCAGGGTCAACCGCGCCTTCATGCACCGGGCCACCCGCTGGCTCGCCAAGAACGGCGTACGGCAGTTCCTCGACGTCGGCACGGGCATCCCGACCGAGCCCAACCTCCACCAGGTCGCCCAGGAGATCGCGCCCGACGCACGCGTGGTCTACTGCGACAACGACCCGATCGTGCTGGCCCACGCGGCGGCGCTGCTGCGCAGCACGGCCGAGGGCGTCACGGAGTACCTGCAGGCGGACGTCCGCGACCCGGCCACCATCGTCGAAGGAGCCAGGAAGATCCTGGACTTCGACCGGCCGGTCGCCCTGTCGCTGGTCGCGCTGCTGCACTTCATCTCCGACGAGGACGGCGCGCACGAACTGGTGGACCGGCTGCTCGCCGAACTCCCCTCCGGCAGCTACCTGATGATGACCCACGCCACCGCCGACTTCACCCCGGAGGAGTCCGCGGCGGCGACGGCGAAGCTGAAGGCGGCCGGCGTCACCCTGGCACTGCGCTCCCGCGAGGAGTTCTCCCGCTTCTTCGACGGCCTGGACCTGGTCGACCCCGGCGTCGCCGTCGTCCCCGAGTGGCACCCGGAACTGGGTGATCCGGTCCCGGGCCAGGACGACGGTGTGATCCCGGGCTACGGGGCGGTGGGACGAAAGCCCTGACGCCTGGGCGGGTACAGGGGCCGGAAGGCTCTGATGTGCCGGGGACGGACTGGCGGAGGCGGACTGGCGGAGGCGGACTGGCGGGGACGGACTGGCGGGGACGGTCTGCCGGAGGCGGACTGGCGGAGATGGACTGCCGGAGGCGGAGCGCCTCACTCGGCGGCCGGGCTCCGCCGGGTGTCCGGCGGTGGTGGCAGCACCCCGCACAACGCGTCCAGCGCCGCGCCGTACGCGTGCTCCGACGGCGTCGCATGGCCGACCACGAGTCCGTCCCCCGCCTCCATGGCCGTCTCCGGGTGGCGGAAGGCCGCCAGACCGTCCAGGGCGATGCCCTGCCAGGCGGCCGCCTTGACCGTGGAACGCTCGGTACCCGGCGGCAACCGCAACACCGCGTGCAGCCCGGCCGCGACACCGGTGACCTCGACGTGCGGCGCGTGCTCGGCGAGCGCCTCGACCAGCCGGTCCCGGCGCCGGCGGTACCGCTGCCGCATGCGCCGCACATGACGGTCGTACGCCCCGCTGACGATGAAGTCGGCCAGGCTCAGCTGGTCGAGGACGCTCGCCCAGGCCTCCCTGTCGCCCTTGGCCGCGAGGACGTCGTCGACGTACCGCTCCGGCAGCACCATCCAGCCCAGCCGCAGGGCCGGCGACAGGCTCTTGCTGACCGAGCCGATGTGGATCACCCGCTCGGGGTCGAGGCCCTGGACGGCGCCCACGGGCTTGCGGTCGTAGCGGAACTCGCCGTCGTAGTCGTCCTCGAGCACCACCGCGCCACGCGCGCGTGCCCAGTCGATCACTGCGGCCCGGCGTGACGCGTGCAGCGGACCGCCGGTCGGGAACTGGTGCGCCGGCGTGAGCAGCACGCCCCGCTCGCGCTCCAGCAGGTCGACGCGCGCCCCGGCCTCGTCGAGGGGGAGCGGCACCGTCCGCACGCCCGCCGTCGCCAGCAGTCCCCGGTGGAAGCCCAGCCCGTACGCCTCCACGGCCAGCGGACCGCGCAGCACCCCGCCCCCGCCCTGCCCGAACAGCAGGCGCAAGGCGTGCGCGAAACCGGAACAGATCACGATGCGTTCGGGCTCGGTACGCACACCACGCGCGCGTGCGAGGTACTCGGTGAGCGCCTCGCGCAGCTCACGGCGCCCGGCCGGGTCGCCGGGCCCGAACACCTCGTTGGGCGCCTGCTGCAGGGCCCGCCGATAGGACGTCAGCCAGGCCGCTCGGGGGAACGCCGACGCGTCCGGAGTGCCCTGCCGGAGGTCGTGCAGCGGGCCACGCGCGCGTGGAGGTGCCTTTGCGGGCACGCGTGCGGCGTGTCGCAGCGGTTCCGCGCGCTCGGCGACCCGCGTACCGGAACCCTGACGGGCTGTCAGCCAGCCCTCCGCCACCAGCTCCGCGTAGGCGTCGGCCACCGTGTTGCGCGCGACCCCGAGGTCGGCGGCGAGCGAACGATACGGCGGCAGCCGGGTTCCCGGGGCGAGCCGCCCGCTGCGCACGGCCTCCCGCAGCGCCCGGATCAGCGCGGCCCGCCGCCCGCCCGGCCCGGACAGCTCCAGGTGCAGGTCGGCGCCGATCCGCTCCGCGGAATTGACCCACGATTCCCCCATGGAAATGCACCCTACCGGGGGTCTTTCCGGACCGTAGGTTGAAGGACATGACGACGCACACGATCGACACGACGCCCACCGGCACGAGCGGCGCGAACGACACCATCGGCACCGGCGTCACGGGGGACACCACCGGCATCCATGGCACGAGCGGCACCGCCGGCACCGCTGCGGCCCCCGTCGGCCCCTCCGCCACGATCGCCGCCGCCGAGGCCACCCGCCCCCGCCTCGACTTCGCCCGGTCCGCCCGCAAGGCCTTCCGCGCCCTCGTCGGCTTCGACGCCGCCGCCCGGGAGGGCCTCGACCCGGCTCTCGTCGAACTCATCCAGATCCGCGCCTCCCACCTCAACCACTGCGCGTACTGCCTCCACATGCACACCAACGACGCCCGCAGGGCCGGCGAGAGCGAGGACCGCCTGCACATGGTGGCCGTCTGGCGCGAGGCCCGGCACTTCTTCACCGAGAAGGAACAGGCCGCGCTGGCCCTGACGGAGGCGGTCACGCTGGTGGCCGGCGGAGGCGTCCCGGACGAGGTCTACGCCGAGGCCGCGGCCCACTTCGACGACGCGGAACTCGCCCAGGTGCTGGCCCTGATCTGCACGATCAACACGTGGAACCGGGTGGCCCTGGCGACGGCCAAGGTGGCGGGGACGGACGAGCGCCGCTGACCCCCAGGTCCCTGCGGCATGCGGGGACGGACGAGCGCCGCTGACCCACGGTCCCTGCGGACATCCGACCGGTCCCCTGCCGCCATCCGACCGGTCCCTGCGGTTGTCCGACCGGTCCCTGTGGCCGGCCGTCCGGCCGGTCTCGCGGCCGTCCGCCCGGTCGCCCTGATGCGCCCGCCCCCACGGCTGCCCAACCGGTCCCCGCAGCCACCTGCCACACCTGCCACACCCGGCCACACTCGCCACACCCGGTCGCCACGGACCGCCCGTCCCGCGGCCGCCCGGCTGGTCCCCCTGGCCACCCCGGCCGTGGGACAGCCTCGGGGACTGATGGGACCGCGAGACGCCGACCTCGCGCGGGTGGCGCCGCACCGCAGGGCCACCGCCCGTCCCCCCGTCCTCCGGGCCTCCCGGCCGGCCCCGTGGCCGCCCGGCCTACGTGCTCATGGGCCGGTCGTACGGCCCCACAGGTGCCGGCAGCCGTGTACTGCCCGTCAGGTGGCGGTCGACGGCCGCCGCCACCGCTCGTCCCTCCGCGATCGCCCACACGATCAGCGACTGCCCGCGCGCCGCGTCCCCCGCGGCGAACACGCCGGGCACGTTCGTCGCGAAGTTTGCGTCCCGCGCGATGGTGCCGCGCGGCTCCAGCGCCAGCCCCAGCTGCTCGACGAGCCCGTCCTCCCGGTCGGGTCCGGAGAAGCCGAGGGCGAGCAGTACGAGGTCGGCGGGGAGCGCCTGCCCGGTGCCCGCCACGGGCCGCCGCTGCGCGTCGACCTCGACGAGGTGCAGCGAGCGGACGTGGCCGCTCTCGTCGCCGGTGAAGCGGAGCGTGGACGCCGCGAAGAGCCGCGCGTCCGCGTCCGCCGCAGGCGCCGTCCGAAGGTCGCGTGCCTCCTCGTGCGCGGCCGACAGCCGGTAGATCTTCGGGTACGTCGGCCAGGGATCCGTGTCCTCGTCGCGCTCCGCGCCCGGCTGGGCGTAGATGTCCAGCTGGGTCACGGACGCGGCGCCCTCCCGTACGGCCGTCCCCAGGCAGTCCGCCCCGGTGTCGCCGCCGCCCACGATCACCACGTGCTTGCCGGCGGCGGACATCGGCGAGGCCTCCAGGTCCCCCTCGCACACCCGGTTGGCCAGCGGCAGATACTCCATCGCCTGATGGATGCCGGTCAACTCCCGTCCCGGAACGTGCAGTTCACGCCACGCCGTCGCCCCGGTGGCGATCACCACGGCGTCGTAGCGTGCCCGCAGGTCGGCCGCGATGACGTCCCGCCCGACCTGCGTCGACGTACGGAACTTGGTCCCCTCGGCCCGCATCTGCTCGATCCGCCGCTCCAGATGGTGCTTCTCCATCTTGAACTGAGGGATGCCGTACCGCATCAGACCGCCGATCCGGTCGTCCTTCTCGTACACGGCGACCGTGTGCCCGGCCCGGGTCAGCTGCTGCGCCGCGGCCAGGCCGGTGGGTCCGGAGCCGATCACCGCGACCGTCCGCCCGGACAGCCGGTCCGGCTGCCGCGGCGGCGTGAACCCCTCCTCCCAGGCCCGGTCGGCGATGGCGGCCTCGACGTTCTTGATGGTGACGGCGGGCTGGTTGATGGCGAGCACGCACCCGGCCTCACAGGGGGCCGGACACAACCGGCCGGTGAACTCGGGGAAGTTGTTCGTCGCGTGCAGCCGGTCGCTCGCCGCCCGCCAGTCCTCCCTCGACACGAGGTCGTTCCACTCGGGAATCAGGTTGCCGAGCGGGCAGGCGTCGTGGCAGAAGGGGATGCCGCAGTCCATGCAGCGGTCCGCCTGCTTGCTGATGATGGGGAGCAGCGCTCCGGGGACGTACACCTCGTCCCAGTCCCGAACCCGCTCCTCGACCGGCCGGCGGGGCCAGTCCTGGCGGGGCGTGGTCATGAATCCCTTGGGATCGGCCATGGCCGTGTTCCTTGCGTACGCGAGCGGCGGGCCGTGCGTCATCGGGCGGCACTCTTTGAGCCACGATACGTCCGGCCGGTCGCTCGCGCAGGGCCCGGACAGCGCTTTCTCGCTGGGTGGGACGGTGCCGGCCGTCAGGTGAGAGCCAATATGTACGCGACGGCGGCAGCGGCCGAGGCGACGGTGCGGACGTGGTTCCACGCCGTCCATTCGCGTACGTACGTCGGCCAGTACGAGGCCGCCTCCGCGGTGCCCGGGGCCAGCCTGAGCAGCGCGTTGTTCCGCGGCACGTTCGCGATCATCGTCACCCCGAACGACCCGAACAGATACAGCGCGCTGCCCAGCAGCAGTTCCACCGTTCCCTCGTCCGGCCACAGCACGAACGTCACCACCGCGATCACTGCGCACACCACTGCCGAGCCGAGGAACACGATCATGAACGCCGGCCTCACCGCGCTCACGTTGATCGCGTTCATCGCCGCCACGCCCTGCGCGGGCGGCAGTGCGGCCAGCCCCCTCATCACGAAGGTCGAGAACCCGCAGAAGGTTCCCGCCACCAGCCCGGTCCCGAGCACCCCGAGCACCGTCAGCACGAAGTACGGTCCATCGATCGTCAAGGTCAACTCCCACTCGCGTCCTGCGTGGCGTCTTACGTCGCGCCCCATGTTGCGCCCCATGTCGCGTCCCACGTCGAACCGGGAGACCGCCGGCGCCGTCCGTCATGTCATGACCAGTGAATTCCCGCACGGGAACAGTGACCATGGCCAGAAGCCTCGGAAACATACGCGAGCGTCCAGAGCGCGCGCCTGCGCGGGAGGCCCGGCACCTCAGGACGCGGCGGAGCCGATCCCCGCCCCCCACCCCCACTCCCGCAGCACCCTCTCCACCCCCGCCGTGATCCGCAGACGCGCCTCGTGCCGTGGCACCCCGCTCATCAGCAAACGGTCGTACGACGTGTCCAGATGCCGTACGGACGCCACGACCGCGGAGACGACGGCCCCCTCGGACAACGCCCGCCCGGCCGCGCTGCGCCCCACCCGCCCACTGCCCCGCACCGACGCGTGCGCGGCGATCGCATGGGCCCGGTCCGCCGGGCAGCCGGGGAACAGCCGGAGGATCTCCGCCGCGAAGGCCTCCGTGAACCGCATGTCCTGCGCCGCCCGCCGCCGCGCGTCCCGTGCCCGGCGCCGCCGTCTCGCCTCGGCGTCCGCCAGACACCGAGTCTCGGCGCGTGCCAGCCCCGCCTCCTCGACGAGGACGCCCTGCCGCTCGTAACGCCCCTTGCGCCGGTTGAACCGGACGACGACCACCGACAGCGCGCTCTCCTCCCGCGACCGGCGCGTCAGCGCCGTGTCACCGCGTGGAAGGAACACCAGGTGCCCCAGATCGGCACAGTCGAGGCAGTGCGGTGCGCCGTCCTCCAGGACGAGCATCGGCAGCGGCCCGCGGCGGCACCCGGCACAGTGCCGGCGCCGCAGCGGCTGGACGACGACAAGCCCGGTACGGGGCGGGGGAGTTGTGAGGGCCGGCATAGTGGCTTCATTCCCCCCGGTGAGCCCGGCACCACGTGGTCATCGCGTCCGTCGACGGTCTGTGCGCACTGTGTGTCCCGCTCAGGGCCGTCGCCCTCAAGATGCTCGACGACACCCCGCGGGCGAGGACACGCGACGGCCCTCCCGCGTCCTGCGGACGACGAGAACCCGCTGTGCGTCGCACCCGCCCGCCCGGCGACACCCCGGGCGCGAGGGAACGCGACGGCCCTCTCCCGCGCCCCGCAGACAACGAGAACCGGCCGTGCGTCGCCCCCCACGGCCCCCTCTCTCTGCCGCCCGCCGCGCCCCCGTGCCCGGAGCGAGAACCGTCTCCCGCGCCTGTCCGCCGCCCGCTGCGCCCACGAGCGCGACGCGTCCGGGCCGGTACCTGACGCATCATGGGCCGTGTGCGACTCGAAGCGATCACCTGGGAACGGCTCGGCGACCTCCTCGCCGACCGGCTGCGCGACCTGACGCCGGACGACGGCAGCCCCTGGCCGCGCGTCGCCTTCGACGGCGCCCCGGCGGCCTGCCCCGGTGACCTCGCCGAACGCGTCGCCGAGGCACTGCGCATACGGGGCCGCCCCTCCAGGGTCGTCGACACCCACGGCTTCCTGCGGCCCGCCTCCCTCCGCCTGGAGTACGGCCACCACGATGTCGAGGCCTACTACAACGGATGGTTCGACACCGGCGCCCTGTGGCGCGAGGTGTTCGGTCCTCTCGAGCCCGGAGGCGACGGCCGGATCCTGCCCGACCTCCGTGACCCCGTCACCGACCGCGCCACCCGCAGTTCCTACGTCTCCCTCCCGCCCGGCGGCGTTCTGCTGCTTCACGGCCCCCTCCTGCTGCGTCACTGGTTCCCCTTCGACCTGACCGTCCACGTCCTGCTCTCCCCGGCCGCCCTGCGCCGTCGCACTCCCGAGGGCGACCACTGGACGCTGCCCGCCTTCGAGCGCTACGCCCACGAGACCGACCCCGCGGCCACGGCCGACGTCCTCGTCCGTGCCGACGATCCCCGGCATCCGGCCTGGAACGGGTGAGCCGCCCACGAGGGTGATCGGGCAAACCCCTTTACATGCACGTGCATCTAAGTATGCTGCTGTCATGCCGATCCCCTCGCAGACCTCCGTCTCCTTCGACGCCCCCGTCCGTGCCCTCCTCGACGGCAGGAACTTCGCCTCCGTCGCCACCCTCGGCCCCGACGGCTCCCCCCAGAACTCGGTGGTCTGGATCAAACGGGAGGGCGACACCGTCCTCTTCTCCTCGACCGACGGCCGCCAGAAGGTGCGCAACCTCCGCCGCGACCCCCGCGTCAGCCTGACGGTCTTCGACCTCGCCAACCCCTACACCTCGGTCGAGATCCGCGGCACCGCCGAGATCCTCCCGGACCAGGACAAGCGGCTTCCGCACGAGCTGTCCCACAAGTACCTCGGCATCGATCCGCCCGCCGAGCGGGACGACGAGGTGCGCGTGATCATCCGTGTCGTGCCCCGGAAGGTCGTGGGGTTCTCGGCCTGAGGGACGGCTCCCAGGAAGGCCTGGCCGGTTGCCCCTGCCGCGCTCGCGTGCAGAGTGGCCTTCGTTCCCGCCGCCGCCTCGTCGCGGCCGTGACGTGCGATCCTCCGCGGTCCCGTTCCTTCGGCCGAAGGTGCGCCCGTCCTCCCGCCCGGCGAAAATTGAGGCGCCGGGATCGGAATACGAGATCGCAGACCGCCGGGACAGCGGCGCGTTCCGCGTCGCGCCGGCCGTCCGGCACCGGGAGGTAGACCATGACCACCGCCGGAGAGATCATGCACCGGGGCGCCCAGTGGATCCCCGCCCACGAGACCCTCGACCGCGCCGCCCAGCTGATGCGCGAGCTCAATGTCGGGGCCCTGCCCATCAGCGACGAGAACGAGCGGCTCTGCGGCATCCTCACCGACCGGGACATCGTCGTCGGCTGTGTGGCCATGGGCCACGACCCCGCCAAGGTCACCGCCGGCGAGATGGCCCAGGGCACACCGCGCTGGATCGACGCCGGAGCCGACGTCAGCGAGGTGATCCAGGAGATGCAGGAGCACCAGATCCGCCGACTGCCGGTGATCGAGAACAAGCGCCTGGTGGGCATGATCAGCGAGGCCGACCTCGCCGAGCACCTGACCGACGATCAGCTGGCCTCCTGGGCCGAGAGCGTCTACGCCAGGACCGGCACCGCCCGGCACTGACGCCGGCCGCTCACAGCCAGCCGTTGCGCCGGAAGCCGCGGTGCAGCACCAGGCAGACGAGGGATATCACCCCGATGACCATGCCGTAGCCGTACCGCCAGTGGAGTTCCGGCATGTGGTCGAAGTTCATGCCGTACAGCCCGCAGACCATCGTCGGCACGGCGACGATCGCGGCCCAGGCGGTGATCTTCCGCATGTCCTCGTTCTGCGCCACCGTGACCTGCGCGAGGTGCGCCTGGAGGATCGAGTTGAGCAGTTCGTCGAACGCGGCGATCTGTTCCGTGGCCCGCATGAGGTGGTCGGAGACGTCCCGGAAGTACGCCTGTATCTCCGGGTCGACCACCCGCACCGGCCGGTCGGCCAGGTCCACCAGGGGCCGGCCGAGGGGCACCACCGCCCGCTTCAGCTCCAGGAGTTCACGCTTGAGCTGGTAGATGCGCCCCGGGTCGGCCCGCGCGCCGTTCTCCGCGAAGACGTCCATCTCGACATGGTCGATGTCCGCCTGCACGGCGTCGATGACGTTGAGGTACTCGTCGACGACGTGGTCCGCGATCGCGTGCAGGACAGCCGACGGTCCCTTGGCGAGCTGGAGGGGGTCGGACTCCAGCTCCTCGCGCAGCGGACCGAGCGAGCCGTGCCGCCCGTGCCGCACGGTGATGACGAAGTCATGGCCGAGGAACACCATGATCTCGCCGGTGTTGACCACCTCGCTCGTGGCCGTGAGCTGCTCGTGCTCCACGTAGCAGACCGTTTTGAACACCGCGAACAGTGTCTCGCCGTACCGCTCCACCTTCGGGCGCTGGTGGGCCTCGATCGCGTCCTCGACCGCCAGCGGGTGCAGGTCGAGCAGCTCGGCGATGCCCGCGAACTCCTCGTTCGTGGGCTCGTGGAGACCGAGCCAGACGAAGCCGTGGCCGCTCTTGCGCACCCGCTCCACCGTGTCGACGAGGTCCCCGCCGACCGGAGCCCGGGCGCCGTCCTGGTACGACACGCAGTTGACCACCGAGGAGCCCAGCGGGGACCGGGCGGGATGGCTCAGGTCGACCCGCGCGCGCCGCCGGGCCAGCCGTGCCATCCTCCGCAGGCCGCCGACCGTGCCCAGGCCGGTGACCTTCCGCAGATTCCCCGCCATGGTCATCTGGCTCTCCTCGCGTGGATCTCCTCGTGGCGCCTTCCTGCGCCCTGGCGCGCCAGTTTGCCAGGCCCGCGCAGGCCGTGGGTAAGCCTGTGGGAAGGGGGCGTTCCGCTTTGTTCCCGCCTGTGGACGGCCTGATGTGGGTCTGCCCGCGGCGGGGGGACTCCCACCCCTTCCCGTCCCCTCCGTATGCCCTCCCCGTCCCCTTCCCGCTCCCCGGTCGACCACCTTCGGCCAGGGCATACCGGCCGCGTCGACCCCCGCCGGCGACCGGGACAACTGGGATGATCGTCGCATGACGCGAACCGACGGGTACCTCCTCGACAACCAGCGGTCCGAGGCGGGAGAACGCTTCGAGGCCTTCGCCGCCCTCTTCGATCCCACGACGTTCCGCCACCTCGAAGGCTTGGGCGTCGGACCCGGCTGGCGCTGCTGGGAGGTCGGTGCGGGCGGCACCTCCGTGGTGTCCTGGCTGGCGAAGAAGGTCGGGCCGACCGGCAAGGTGGTCGCGACCGACATCGACACCTCACGGCTGACCCCGGCCGCCCGCCCACCGGTCGAGGTACGCGTCCACGACGTCGGCGCCGAGCAGCCGCCGGGGGAGGGCTTCGACCTGGTGCACGCCCGGCTGGTCCTGGTCCATGTGCCGGACCGGGAACGGGCGTTGCACTCGATGGTCAGGGCCCTGCGCCCCGGCGGACGGCTCCTGGTCGAGGACGCGGACCCCGCCCTGCAACCCCTCGTCTGCCCCGACGAACACGGCCCCGAACAGCAACTGGCGAACCGGATCCGGCACGGATTCCGCAAGCTCCTCGCCGACCGGGGCGCCGACCTCTCCTACGGCCGCACACTCCCGCGCCTGCTCCGCGAGGCCGGGCTGCGGCGCGTCGAGGCCGACGCCCACTTCCCGCTCACCTCGGCCGCCTGCGCCGCCCTGGAGTCCGCGACGGTCCGCCAGATTCGCGACGACCTGGTCACCGCCGGCCTGGCGACCGACGATGACATCGACCGGCACCTGGCCAACGTCGCCTCCGGGATCATGGATCTGGCGACGGCGCCGATGATCTCGGCCTGGGGGCGGAAGGGGTAGCGCGCGCGCCCCGGGGACACGCGCGTGGGCCTTCCCGCCGTCGTGCGGCGCCGTCACCGGATGTCCGCCGTGCGGCCGGCGCCGCGGTGTCCCGGGGCCGCGTACGTGCAGCGATTTCTACTCCCAGCTGTGGGCGCTCGGCGACGGGTGGCGGCCCCGCCGGCGACACCCTCATCCGGCCTGGCCGGTGCTCACCGCCGACGCCGCGCCGTCACCTGTCGTCGGCCGTGTCGCCGTCATCCCGGTCGGCGCGGACGGGTCCGCCGTCGCCGCCGTGTCGTCACCAGGTGTGGGTGGCCTGCCACCCACCCGCTCCACCGCCCGCGCGCCCGCCCGGCATCCCTCGACCGCCGCGTCGCCCGGCTCGGCGCCCGCCAGCAGGGCGGCGAGGAACGCGCCCGTGAAGGCGTCGCCCGCGCCCGTGGTGTCCCGGGGCCTCGCGGGGACGGCGGGGACACGGGCGGTCACGGCACCGTCCCGGACCACCAGCGCGCCGTCCACGCCCTGCTTGGCCACCACCAACGGGACGTGGCGGCTCAGTTCGACCGCCGCGTCCGCCCCGTCGGGCAACCCGGTCAGCAGACACGCCTCGTCACGACTGGGCAGCAGCACGTCCACTCCCTGAACGAGCCCGAGAAAGCGGTCCACACCCAACTCCACCAGGAATCCCGCCGACGCCGGGTCGAGGCTCACCGGCACCCCACGCGCGCGTGCCGACGTCAACGCCGTCCTCACCAGCGCCCGTCCGGACGCGGAGAACAACAGGTAACCCGACAGGTGCAGCCGGTCCACCCCGTCGAGCAGGGCGTCAGACCAGTCGCCGGGATCGAGCCTCAGCGACGCGCCGCTGTCGGTGAGGAACGTCCGCTCGGCCGCCGCCCCCGTGTCGACCAGGCAGATCACCGTCCCGGTCGACGCCTCGGGATCGACGACGAGCCGGGGCCGCACCCCGCAGCCGATCAGCTCCCGTTCGTGCCAGGCCACCGCGTCCGCACCCACCCGGCCCAGCAGCCGTACGTCCGCGCACCCCCAATGCGCCGCCCAACACGCCACGTTGGCGCCGGCCCCGCCCGGCACGGTGCGGATCACGGCGGCCGTGTCCGTCCCCGGGGCCAGCGGTCCCCCGTGCCGCGCGACGACGTCCGTCACGACGTCCCCGACGACCAGCAACGCCCCACCGCGCGGACGCCCGCTCCCAGGCTCCCCGGCCCGTGGGTCACGACGCCGACCCACCCCGCCCGACCTCCCGGTCACGCCCCGGCCCACGCCGCGGCGATACTCCCCGCCAGCCGTACGTTGCCGCGCACCGCCGCCAGATTGGCCCTCAGGGACGCGCCGTCGGTGTGCCGCACCAGGTAGTCGAGCAGGAACGGTGTCACGGCCTGGCCGGTCACCCCCTCCTCCTCGCACGCGTGCAGCGCTTCGGCGAGCACACGCGCGTGCAACTCCGGATCCAACTGCTCCGCCTCCGGAACCGGATTGGCGACGATCAGCGCCGACTCCGGCACGGCGAGGGCGTCCTGAGCACGCATCACGTCCGCCACCTGCTGTGGGCTGTCCAGCGTCCAGTCCACCGGATGCCCCGAGTCGGACAGGTAGAAGCCGGGGAAGCGGTCCGTGCCGTACCCGGCCACGGCGACGCCCAGCGTCTCCAGCCGCTGCAGCGTGGCCGGAACGTCCAGGATCGACTTCACCCCGGCGCACACCACGGTGATCCGCGTGCGCGCGAGCAGACCCAGGTCGGCCGACTCGTCCTGGGTCACCGTCCACTCCCGGTGGACCCCGCCGAGCCCGCCCGTCGCGAACACCCGCACCCCCGCCAGCGCCGCCAGCAGCGCGGTCGCGGACACCGTGGTCGCCCCGCTCGCCCTCGCGGCGACCGCGAGCGGCAGGTCGCGATGGCCGAGCTTGCGGATCCCGTCCTCGTTGGCGATCCGCTCCAACTGTTCCTTGTCCAGGCCGACATGGGGCCGCCCGTCCAGCACGGCGATCGTCGCCGGTACGGCGCCCTCCGCGCGTACGACCGCCTCCAACTCCAGCGCCACCCGCAGATTGCGCGGACGCGGCAGCCCATGGGCGATGATCGTGGACTCCAGGGCCACCACGGGTCGACGCGCGTCGACCGCCTCCCGCACCTCTTCCGACACCACCAGCACCACGTGCCCGCCTCCTGTCCGTCGGTCCTCCCTCATCTCTGTCGGGCCGCGCACCCGGTCAAACCCTTGCGACTTGTGGGGGACCACACGAGCCTGGAATGCATGACGGACAACACGACACGTCTCGACCACGTCGTCCTGTGGGTGCGCGACCCACTCGCCGCCGCCGACTTCTACGAGAAGACCGTCGGCCTGGAGCCCGTGCGGGTCTCCGAGTTCGCAGCGGGCGAGGTGCCGTTCCCCTCGGTACGCGTCAACGACGAGACGCTCCTGGACCTCATGCCGCTGAGCACGGCGGAACGCATGACGATGCTCCCCGGCGCCGCGGAGAGTGCCGGACACCCCGTGAACCACATCTGCCTGGCCCTGTCCCAGACGGCCTTCGACGCACTCGGCGCCCGGCTGGCCGACCGCTCCGTCCCCATGTCGGACGTCTCGCACGGCTCCTTCGGCGCCCGCGGCAAGGCCACCCGCAGCTTCTACTTCCGCGACCCGGACGGCAACGTCGTGGAGGCACGGCACTACGACTGACGCCCCTGCGAACGGTGCCCCCGCCCGGCCCCTGCGAGCGGTGCCCCCGCCCGGCCCCTCAGCCACCGTCCAGTGCGCCTCGGCCTGAGCCGCCGTCCGGTGCGCCTCCGGTCATGGTGAGGTCGCACAGGCGCTGGGCGGCGGCCCGCGCGGGCCGCCGCCCAGCACCCGTCAGGCGCGGCGGCGGTCGCCGTACGAGATCGGTCCTCGGGCGTACCGGTGTGTGGGACGGGATCATCGGCTGGCCCGGAACAGCGGTGCCGGGCAGGGCTCAGAACAGCGGCTCGGGCAGGACCCCTTCCAGGGCGAGCAGCTTCCGCTTGGTCTCCAGCCCACCGCCGAAACCGCCGATCCCGCCGTCGCTCTCCACGACCCGATGGCAGGGCACGACCACCGGCAGCGGATTGGCGCCCATCGCCATCCCCACGGCCTGCGCGGCCCCCGGCTGTCCCACCCGCTTCGCCAGATCCCCGTAACCGACGACCGCCCCGAACGGGACACCGGAGGCCAGCTCGCGCAGGACCTGCCGGTTGAAGCCGGAGATCAGCGACCAGTCCAGGGGCAGCTCGAAGTCGCGCCGGGCACCCGCGAAGTAGGCCTCGACCTGGCGTATCGCCTCGGCCAGCAGGGGGGAGCCGGGTGCCTCGACCGGCTCCGTGCCCAGCCGGTCCGCGAGGCGGCCGAGCGCCTGGTCGCGCACCCCGTCCGTGGCGTGGAACACGACGTTGACCAGACCCTCGCGGGTCGCGGCCAGCAGCAGCGGACCGATGTCGGTGCCGACGACGGTCCACACGACCTGCTGCTCGTACTGCCCGTGGCTGTCCATGCGCCCACCGTACGGCCTGCCACTGACAGCGCCCTCGGGCAGCGGGGCTCGCCGGCCCCCGGGGCGGCCGCACGTCAGGAGCGGGGCAGGGACCGCCGCACCACGTCGGGTTTGTTGGTGATGATGCCGTCGACGCCGTACCCGGCCATGGTCCGCGCAGTGGCGGCTTCGTCGACGGTCCAGACGAAGACCTCCAGCGGTTTCCCGTGCGGCCCCGTGACCGCGTGCACGGCGGACACGTAGCCCTGGGAAACGGACGTGTGCGAGGGGTTGATCAAGTCGGCGAAGCGCGCGTACCCGGGCAGGTCCGCCTCGGGCGGCTTGCCCAGCAGCCCGGTCCTGACCGCCGGCTTCAGATCGTGGACGGCCCGCAGGCTGTCGGCGCTGAAGCTCTGCACGATCAGCCGGCCCGCCAGGTGCCGCCGGTCGAGCCAGCCCTCGTTGCTCAGCACTTTGAGGGTCTCCCGCTCGATCCCCGGGTAGAGCTGGGGGTTCTTGATCTCCAGAAGCAGCTTCTGATGGTGATGCTCGACACGGCGGAGGTACTCCTTCAGCGTCGGCACGCGCGCGCCCGCGTACGCGGAGCCGAACCAGCTCCCGGCGTCGAGCTGTGCGATCTCGGCCGCGGTGAAGTCCTTCACCTGCCAGGGCGCACGTCCGGGGAAGACCTCCTCGACGTCGGTCGTCCGGCGGAGGCTGTCGTCGTGGATCACCACGAGCGCGCCGTCCTTGGTGCGCTGGACGTCGTTCTCCACCCAGCGAACGCGCAGGCCGGCCGCCGCGTCGACCGCGGCCAGGGTGTTCTCGGGGGCCTGCGCGGAAGCGCCCCGGTGGGCGATCACCTCGGGCCGGGCACCGATGCCCCGCGCGTCGTGGACGGGGAGCAGAAGGGCGACGGCGCCCAGAA
This sequence comes from Streptomyces sp. NPDC014995, assembly GCF_043080745.1. Taxonomy (NCBI): domain Bacteria; kingdom Bacillati; phylum Actinomycetota; class Actinomycetes; order Kitasatosporales; family Streptomycetaceae; genus Streptomyces; species Streptomyces sp. NPDC014995. Next base: position 246,441 of record NZ_JBIBVX010000001.1, on the reverse strand, counting down.
GCGCGGTGGTCGTGGCGGCAACTGCGCGCGCGTACATGCGTACTCCTCGCGTCGGACGGTCACGTACAGCTCCACTGTGACAGCAGAACGTCAACGCCGGAGGAGTGCTGGATGACCACGGAATGAAGGGAGACGCCCGCGCCCACACCGGTGCCGCACATGTGGGGCAAGGGCGTGTTTCTTTGCCGGAAAATCGTTCGACCATTCCGGTGGGGGTCATACTCTCTGCGTCACCCCTGGCCGCTCACGCCGTCCTGGGAGGGGGCGCGCTACAGGGACATCCAGCAACAGGGCGGAAGGGCAACCGCGCATGCACGGCACGGTCGACGGATTCAGCTACGGAATCGTCACCCCGCTGGTGGCCTACCTCATGGCCTGCCTCGGTGGCGCCCTGGGCCTGCGATGCACCACCAGAGCCCTGCTCGTCTCCCACTCCTGGCGTCCCGGATGGCTGGCCCTCGGCTCCGCGGCGATCGGCTCCGGCATCTGGACCATGCACTTCATCGCGATGATGGGCTTCACGGTCGCGGGGGCCCCGATCCACTACGACAAACCGACCACCTACGCCAGCCTGGGCGTCGCCGTCGTCATGGTGGGCGTAGGGATCTTCATAGTCGGCTACAAGGGCGCGACCGGCACCGCGCTGTTCACCGGGGGCACCATCACCGGCCTGGGCATCGCCTCGATGCACTACCTGGGCATGGCCGGGATGCGCCTCAACGGCGACGTGGAGTACAACACGCTCACCGTGGCCGTCTCCGTCGCCATAGCCATGGCCGCAGCCACCGCCGCCCTGTGGGCCGCGGGACAGGTCAGGGGCTTTCTGTGGAGCGTGGGCGCGAGCCTGGTCATGGGCCTGGCCGTCTCCGGCATGCACTACACGGGCATGGCCGCCGTGAGCGTCCACCTGCACGCCACCGGCGCACCGCCCCCGGGCGACTCAACCGCCGGCCTGCTCGCGCCGATGCTGATCGGCCCGCTCGCCTTCCTCTGCCTCGCCGGCGTCGTCGTCCTGTTCGACCCGCTGATGGTCAGGGGCAAGCCCGACCGGACCCGCGTCGAGCACAAACCCGGCGTCCCCGCCAACAACCACCCCCCGCGCCCCGACCGCCGGGTCCCGCCGCGCCCCCGCCAGGTCGCCCACCACGAGCCCCGGACCCCGCAGAACCGCTGATCGGACCCCGTTGTCAGTGGGTGGTCGTACGGTGGATGGCATGCGGCCCGTTTCCCACATCGAACGCACGGTGGCGCCCTTCGAGGTCGTCAGCCCCTACCAGCCCAGCGGCGACCAGCCGGCGGCCATCGCCGACCTGGCCAAGCGCATCGAGGCCGGTGAGAAGGACGTCGTCCTGCTGGGCGCGACCGGCACCGGCAAGTCCGCCACCACCGCGTGGATGATCGAGAAGCTCCAGCGCCCCACGCTCGTGATGGCGCCGAACAAGACACTGGCCGCCCAGCTGGCGAACGAGTTCCGCGAGCTGCTGCCGAACAACGCGGTCGAGTACTTCGTCTCGTACTACGACTACTACCAGCCCGAGGCGTACGTCCCGCAGTCGGACACCTACATCGAGAAGGACTCCTCGATCAACGAGGAGGTCGAGCGGCTGCGCCACTCCGCGACCAACTCGCTGCTCACCCGCCGCGACGTCGTCGTGGTCGCCTCGGTCTCCTGCATCTACGGCCTCGGTACTCCGCAGGAGTACGTGGACCGCATGGTCCCCCTCAAGGTCGGCGAGGAGATCGACCGGGACGAGTTGCTGCGCCGCTTCGTGGACATCCAGTACACGCGCAACGACATGGCGTTCTCCCGCGGCACCTTCCGGGTGCGCGGCGACACCATCGAGATCTTCCCGGTCTACGAGGAGCTCGCCGTCCGCATCGAGATGTTCGGCGACGAGATCGAGGCCCTGTCCACCCTCCACCCGCTCACCGGCGAGATCATCAGCGACGACGAGCAGCTGTACGTCTTCCCGGCCTCCCACTACGTCGCCGGCCCCGAGCGTCTGGAGCGGGCCGTCAACGACATCGAGAAGGAGCTGGGCGAGCGCCTGGCCGAGCTGGAGAAGCAGGGCAAGCTCCTGGAAGCCCAGCGTCTGCGCATGCGCACCACGTACGACATCGAGATGCTCCGCCAGATCGGCAGCTGCTCCGGTGTCGAGAACTACTCGATGCACTTCGACGGCCGCTCACCCGGCTCCCCGCCGAACACCCTGCTCGACTACTTCCCGGACGACTTCCTGCTCGTCATCGACGAGTCGCACGTCACCGTGCCCCAGATCGGCGCCATGTACGAGGGCGACGCCTCCCGCAAGCGCACCCTCGTCGACCACGGCTTCCGCCTGCCCTCCGCCCTCGACAACCGCCCGCTGAAGTGGGAGGAGTTCCAGGAGCGCATCGGGCAGACCGTCTACCTGTCGGCGACACCCGGCAAGTACGAACTCTCGCGCGGGGACGGCGTCGTCGAGCAGATCATCCGCCCCACCGGCCTCATCGACCCGGAGGTCGTCGTCAAGCCCACCGAGGGCCAGATCGACGACCTGGTGCACGAGATCCGCCAGCGGGTCGAGAAGGACGAGCGCGTCCTGGTCACCACGCTCACCAAGAAGATGGCCGAGGACCTCACGGACTACTTCCTGGAACTCGGCATCCAGGTCCGCTACCTGCACAGTGACGTCGACACGCTGCGCCGTATCGAGCTGCTGCGCGAGCTGCGCGCCGGCGAGTTCGACGTCCTGGTCGGCATCAACCTGCTGCGTGAGGGCCTCGACCTGCCCGAGGTGTCCCTGGTGGCGATCCTCGACGCCGACAAGGAGGGCTTCCTGCGCTCCGGCACCTCCCTGATCCAGACCATCGGCCGCGCCGCGCGCAACGTCTCCGGCCAGGTCCACATGTACGCGGACAAGATCACTCCGGGCATGGAGCGGGCCATCGAGGAGACCAACCGGCGCCGGGAGAAGCAGATCGCCTACAACAAGGCGAACGGCATCGACCCGCAGCCCCTCCGTAAGAAGATCAACGACATCGTCGCGCAGATCGCCCGCGAGGAGGTCGACACCGAGCAGCTGCTCGGCTCGGGCTACCGCGCGAAGAAGGACGGCCGGGGCACCAGGGCGCCCGTGCCCTCCCTCGGCGACAAGGCGGCCAAGGGCGCGAAGCCCGCCAAGTCCACCAAGGCGAAGGCGAAGGCCAAGGAGACCGTCCCGACCGACCGCCCCGCGGCCGAACTCGCCGAGCAGATCGAGGAGATGACGGCGCGCATGCGGGCCGCCGCGGCGGACCTCCAGTTCGAGGTCGCCGCCCGGCTGCGCGACGAGGTCTCCGAGATGAAGAAGGAACTGCGCCAGATGAAGGAGGCCGGCCTGGCCTGACGGCCCACACGGGCCCGGGCGGCGTACGCACTGTGTTGCAAGAACGACACGAAGTGCGGGCTCGGGTACGGCGTTGTCAGTGCCCTTGCGTAGGGTTTTCGTCAACCGCGGGGTCCGCGGCAACAGGGGACAGCTCGAGAGGGGAATCAGCGCGTGACCGTCAACATGACCAAGGGTCAGGCCATCAGTCTGCAGAAGAACGACGGAGGCAGCCTGACCGCGGTGCGCATGGGTCTCGGCTGGCAGGCGGCCCCCCGGCGCGGCCTGTTCGGCTCCCGCACCCGGGAGATCGATCTCGACGCCTCCGCCGTTCTCTTCGCGGACAAGCAGCCGGTCGACGTCGTCTTCTTCCGCCACCTGGTGAGCGACGACGGCTCCGTCCGCCACACCGGTGACAACCTCGTCGGCGGTGTCGGCCAGGGCGGCGACGACGAGGCGATCCTCGTCGACCTGGCCCGCGTCCCGGTCCACATCGACCAGATCATCTTCACCGTGAACTCCTTCACCGGCCAGACGTTCCAGGAGGTGCAGAACGCGTTCTGCCGTCTGGTCGACGAGACCAACGGCCAGGAGCTCGCCCGCTACACGCTGGCGGGTGGCGGCGCGTACACGGCCCAGATCATGGCCAAGGTGCACCGCGTGGGAAGCGGCTGGAACATGACGGCCCTGGGCTCCCCGGCCAACGGCCGCACCTTCCAGGACCTGATGCCCGCCATCCTGCCGGTGCTGTAAGGGTCCTCCACTGTGCCCGCGCGGGTCGCGTGGTCTGGCACCGCAGCTCGCCGCGTTGCCGAAAAGCCCTGGTAGCTCTTCCCCCTCTCGGTTGTGGTCGAGCGGGGGACCCCCACCGAGGGCTCTCCGGCGCCTTGCGATGCACGGCACCGGACGACGCGACCTCATCGGGCGCTCATCGTGCGAGGACCGCTGAGGCCTGCCGGAGGCGAGCGGTACACACAACACCACACGCGACACAGGGGGACGACAGGCGATGACGGCCGAGCTGGTGCGGGGGCAGAACCACCCGCTCTCCCAGGTCCGCCTCGAGATCAGGATCTCGGCCGGCACGCCGATCGTGGCCGGCGCCACGCTCAGCGACGAGAACGGCACGATCCACGGAGTGGAGTGGGTGGCCCACCCGGGCGCACCGACCCTGCCCGGCCTCGAGGTCTCGAGACAGGCGGCCGCCGATCACCGCCTCGCGGTGGACCTGGACGCCGTCGCCGCGGCCGTGCACCGCGTCAGCATCCTGCTCGCCCTGCCCCCGGGCGGCGGGGGACCGGCCGGTTTCGGCTCCCTCGCGGCCCCCTTCGTCGCGGTCACCGGCCTCGACGGCACCGAGGTCGCCAGCTACACCATCACCGGCCTCGCCGCCGAGTCGGCCGTCATCGCCCTCGAGCTGTACCGGCGCCAGGACGCCTGGAAGGTACGCGCGGTCGGCCAGGGCTACGCCGACGGCCTCGCCGCGCTCCTCACCGACCAGGGCCTGCCGCAGGCGCACCAGCTCGCGGCCAGTGTCCACGAGGCCGTGGCCCAGGGCCTGGCCCGCTCGGTGACTGCCCCACCGCCCCGTACGGCGGACGGCGACCGCTCCCGCCAGGCGGCCGCGTCCCCCCGCGGCCAGGACCAGAGCGGCTCCCCGTACGGCGGGCAGGGCACGCAGGGCGCCACCGGTCCGTACGCGGGATCCCAGACGCCCGCCGCGCCACCGCCGGGCGCCCCGGACTCCCAGGCGGGCTTCCCCTCCGCTTCGGCACCGACGGACCCGCCGGCCACCCAGCCGACGACACCGCCCGCGCCCGCCACCGACGGCCCGATCAACTACAGCCACCCGCGCCGGCGGAACTCGGCCCCCCCGCCCCCGCCCTCCGCACCCCCGGCCCAGCCCGGACAACCCGCGCGGCCGGTCGCCGGGGACGCGACCGGCTGGTCCATGGAGGAGCGGCTCTACAACCAGGTCTGGGGCATGTTCGAGGACCTGGCCCGCACCACGGCCGCGTACCGCAGCGCCGTCGACTTCGCCGACACGCGTATGGAGAGGGAGCTCGACGAGGTCCTGTCCGACCCGCGCAGCCGCATCGGCGGCCAGGGCGACGCCGCCCGTGAGAGGGCCCGCGCCAAGCACACCCAGCTCGTCGACCAGGCCCGGCAGGCCCTGGACCGGGATCTCGACCAGCTCGCGGCCGAGGCCGACGTCGTCGAGCCGGCGCTGCCGCCGGCGTACGCCCGCTGGGACAACCCGGCCTGGCACGCCTACCGCGTCCCCATGGAGATGCCCATGGCCCTGCGCCTGGGTGACCTGCACCTGCCGGAAACCGACCGGCTGCGCATACCGCTGCTGGTCCGCCTCCCGCTGGAGCGCGGCCTGTGGATCGACAGCGGGCGGACGGCATCGTCCGACGGCTCGTTCGGCGACTCCCACGAGTTGCGGCGCCTCGCCATGGAGTCGGCCGTGGCGCACACGGCCCGGCTGCTGGCGGTGCATCCGGCGGGCGAGTTCACCGTGCACGTCATCGACCCGGCCGGCTCGGGCGCGCAGGCCCTCGCACCGCTGGTGCGGACCGGCGTGCTCGCGACCCCGCCCGCCGCCGGCGCGGCAGGCGTGGCCGACGTCCTGGGCCGGCTCACCCAGCGCGTCGACCTCGTGCAGATGGCCGTGCGCGGCGGTGCGGCCGACGCGCTCCCACCCGGCTTCGACATCTCCCAGCAACTCCTGGTCGTCAACGACTTCCCGCACGGCTTCGACGACCGCGCGGTGAACCAGCTCCGCTACCTCGCGGACGAGGGCCCCGCCGTCGGCGTCCACCTGATGATGGTCGCCGACCGCGAGGACGCCGACGGTTACGGACCGTTGCTGGACCCGCTGTGGCGTGGTCTGATGCGGCTCACGCCGGTGCCCGACGATCACCTTGCCGACCCCTGGGTCGGACATGCCTGGACCTACGAGCCGGCGCTGGTCCCGCCCGGCAGTCAGGTGCTCGAGCAGGTCCTCGCCCAGGTCGCCGCGGTCCGTCGTTCCAGGCTCGGGTGACCCGGGCCCGAGCCTGCACCAAGCATCGGTAAAGCACCTCTGACCAGCTAATTTGGTCGTTCTTTTGCCAACGCCTTTACCAATCCTTGGTGATTGGGGTACTGTCTTTCGTACGGAGGGGAGTACTCCCTGTCTGCTGCGGCGTACCCGTCAATACGGATCAGGCCAGATCCCGGGGCGTCGGCCCGTGTGGTCCCGCGCGTGTGCTGCGTGCCGGGGCCCGGGGTGGAAGAGACCTCCGGCAGCGCGACGACGCTGATTACCTGCCGTTACGTACTGCCGGAGGCGCAGTGGATGTTTCCATGACCCTGTGGGTCCTGACCATCGTGGGCCTTGCCGCCCTCATCGCGGTCGACTTCTTCATCGGCCGCAAGCCGCACGACGTGTCCATCAAGGAAGCCGGTATCTGGACCGTCGTCTGGATCGTGCTCGCCGGGCTCTTCGGACTCGGTCTGCTGATGTTCGGCGGCGGCCAGCCCGCCGGCGAGTTCTTCGCGGGCTTCATCACCGAGAAGTCGCTCAGCGTCGACAACCTCTTCGTCTTCGTCCTGATCATGGCGAAGTTCGCGGTCCCGTCGCAGTACCAGCAGCGGGTCCTGCTCATCGGCGTCCTCATAGCCCTGGTCCTGCGAGCCGTCTTCATCGCCGCGGGCGCCGCGATCCTCGCCAGCTTCTCGTGGGTGTTCTACCTCTTCGGCGCCTTCCTGATCTGGACCGCCTGGAAGCTCGTCCAGGAGGCCCGGGCCGACGCGGACGACGAGGAGTACGAGGAGAACAAGCTGCTCAAGGCCGCCGAGCGCAAGTTCGGTGTCGCTGACCGCTACCACGGCACCAAGCTGTGGATCCAGCAGAACGGCAAGCGGGTCATGACCCCGATGCTGGTCGTCATGCTCGCCATCGGCACCACCGACGTGCTCTTCGCCCTCGACTCGATCCCCGCGATCTTCGGCCTGACGCAGGACCCGTACATCGTCTTCACGGCCAACGCGTTCGCGCTCATGGGCCTGCGGCAGCTGTACTTCCTCATCGGCGGCCTGCTGAAGAAGCTGGTCCACCTGAGCTACGGCCTGTCGATCATCCTGGGCTTCATCGGCGTGAAGCTGGTGCTGCACGCGCTGCACGAGTCCGGCGTCCACGTGCCGGAGATCAGCATCCCGGTCTCGCTCGGCGTCATCTGCTCCGTCCTGATCATCACCACGATCACCAGCCTGCGGGCCTCGCGGAAGCAGGCGGCGGCCGAGGCGGCGCAGACGGAGAGCGAAGGCACTCAGAAGGACAGCATCGACGTCTGACCACGGACGACGTAGCCGCAACCACCCCCGGAAGCGGGGGGGGGGGGGGCGCCCCCCCCCCCCCCCCCCCCCCCCCCCGGGGGGGGGCGGGGCCCCCCCCCCCCCCCCGCCCCCCCCCCCCCCGCCCCCCCGCGCCCCCCCCCCCCCCCCCCCCCCCGGCGGGGGGGGCGCGCCCCCCCCCCCCCCCCCGCTTCCGGTGCTTCGCCGGGTGCTGCGCGGTCCCCGGCGACCGTAGCGACCCTGGCAGTCCTGGCAACCCCCGGCCTGGTCCTGCCGACCTTCACCACTCGCAAGCCGGGACCGCAGTTACTCCGCCGTCCCACTCGCCTTCACCGCAGCGTCCTCGCTGATCGTCTCCGGGCCCGTCGACCTCGTTGGGCCCCGCCATGGCCGGCACCGGTCTGACCAGCCCCGACCAGCCGTCACCCCGCGGCGGCCTCCGCCTCGGCCCCCGTCGCGACCACCCGCACCGGGCGGGTCTCGGGCAGCAGGGCGAAACACCCGAGGCTGAGCAGCGCGATGCCCGTCAGGTAGGCGGCCACGCCCCACGGCACGCGCCCGCCGTCTTCCGCGAGGGCCGTCGCCACGATCGGCGTGAGCGCGCCCCCGAGGACGCCACCGAGGTTGTAGCCGACCGCCGCGCCCGTGCAGCGCACGCGCGGCTCATAGAGCTCGGGCAGGTAAGCGGCGATCACGGCGAACATCGTGACGAAGGCGACCAGTGCTCCCAGGAAGCCCACGAACATCGGCAACGGCTCTCCGGTCGCCAGGAGCGCGACCATCGGGAACATCCACAGTGCGGACGCCGCACACCCGGTGAGGCACAGCGGCCGCCGGCCGAAGCGGTCGCCGAGCAGGGCTGCCAGCGGCGTCAACGCCCCTTGCACCGCCACCGCGGCGAGGATGCAGGCCAGCATGACGGTACGGCTCACCCCGAGCCGCTCCGTGGCGTAGGCCAGGGACCACGTCGTCACGGCGTAGAAGATCGCGTACCCGACGGCGAGGGCGCCCGCGGTCAGCAGGACGAGCCGCCAGTGGGAGCCCACGACCTCGGCGAGCGGCACGCGCGCGTGGTCGTCGATCTCCAGGAACCGCGGGCTTTCAGGGAGCGACGACCTGAGCCACAGCCCGAGCACCGCCAGCACCCCGGCCGCCCAGAAGGGCACCCGCCACCCCCACCGCGCGAACTGCGCCTCGGTGAGCGTCGCCGACAGGGCCAGCACCACCCCGTTGGCCAGCACGAACCCCACCGCGGGCCCCACCTGCGGAAAGCTCGACCACAGCCCGCGCCGCTCGGCGGGCGCGTGTTCCGCGGTCAGCAGCACCGCGCCGCCCCACTCCCCGCCCAGCCCCAGCCCTTGCAGGAACCGCAGCACGAGCAGCAGCAGGGGAGCGGTCACCCCGATCGCGTCGTACGTCGGCACGCATCCGACCGCGACCGTCGAGGCTCCGGTCAGCATCAGCGAGAACACGAGGACCGGCCGGCGTCCGTGCCGGTCCCCGATGTGCCCGAAGAGCACCGAGCCCAGCGGCCGCGCGACGAACCCCACACCGAACGTCGCGAAGGCCGCCAGCGTCCCCGCCGGCGGTGAGAACGTCGGGAAGAACAGCGGCCCCAGGATCAGGGCCGCCGCGGTCCCGTAGACGAAGAAGTCGTAGAACTCGATGGCCGTCCCGGCGAGCGAGGCGGCCGCGAGCCGTGGCATGGAGGGCGCCCCCACGGTGCGTACGTCGTGCATGACGCCTCAACCACCCAACGTGACACCGGGTTACGGGGGCGTGCGGCAGCGCGCGTCGCACCGGGCGGCTCGCAGCGGCCGCCTCAGTAGGTGACGGTGATGCGCCGTGCGGGGCCGTCGACGCGGATCGTCCCGCCGTAGGGGAGGACGAACTGGGGGTCCGTGTGGCCGAAGTCCACGTCGAAGACGGCCAGGATGTCGGGGGCGTACGCCCGCAGCGCGCTCTGCACCGCCTCGCGCTGTTCGGTGGCGTACCGTGCGCTCTCCTCCGGGCTGTTGGGGCGCTCGAAGGACCAGGTCTTGGCGCGGGCCATCAGCAGCGCCGGGAAGCGCTGGAGGATGCCGCGTTCGCCCATGTTGCGCAGGATCCGGAAGACCTCCGTGGCGCTGGGCAGTTCCTCCGAGGTCTCGAGGATCAGTACGCCGCCGTCGTACACCGACAGGTCGTGCGAGATCTCGCGGTCCGCCATCAGCAGCCAGGAGAGGATCTCCAGGTTGCCGCCCCAACTGCGGCCCTCCACCACGCGGTCCGCGTTGAGCCAGGTCCATCCGGTGCCGGGCCGGGTCTCCGGCTCCGCCTCGAAGGTCGCCGGATCGGCCCAGTCGCGGTTGACGTCGTTCCAGCGATCGACGGGCCGCAGTTCGTACTCGCCCGAGGTGAACAGCGCCGCCCGCAGGGAGTCGGCGGTGAGCCGGTCCATGGCCACGGGCCGCCCGAGCTGGACCATCACACTGGCACCGTGGTAGCCGACGATGCCGGTGTTGTACAGGTAGGCGAGCAGGTTCACGTTGTCACTCATGCCGAAGAACGGCTTCGGGTTGGCCCGGATCACCTCACGGTCCAGTAGCGGCAGAACGGTGATCTGGTCGTCGCCGCCGATCGACGCGATGACCGCCTTCACATCCGGGTCGGCGAAGGCCGCGTGGATGTCGTCGGCCCGCTCCTGCGGTGTCGTGCCCATCTTCCGCGTCGTCGGGTACTCGACCGGTTCGAGGCCGTACTCCGTGCGTAACCGTTCCAGCCCCAGTTCGTAGGGGCGCGGGTACAACTCGGGCAGACCCTCGGACGGCGAGATGACGGCCACGCGGTCACCGGGCGAGGGCTTGGGAGGGTACGAAGGACTCGTCATGCGGGGAGGGTACGGCCTGATGGCCCGCTGTTTCACCGTGATAAACCGGGTCTGAGCAGCGGTCCCCGGCGGGCCGCCCCACGCCGAACGGACCGGAGGAACCGTGCCCCGCACCCTCGCCAACGCCCCGATCATGATTCTCAACGGCCCCAACCTGAACCTCCTGGGGCAGCGCCAGCCCGAGATCTACGGGGCCGAGACCCTCGCCGGCGTCGAGGAGATGTGCGTCAGGGCGGCGGCCGCGCACGGCGGCACCGTGGACTTCCGGCAGTCGAACCACGAGGGTCAGTTGGTCGACTGGATCCACGAGGCGCGTCTGAACCACTGCGGGATCGTGATCAATCCGGGCGCCTACTCGCACACCTCGGTCGCGATCCTGGACGCACTCAGCACCTGCGACGGTCTGCCGGTCGTCGAGGTGCACATCTCCAACATCCACCAGCGCGAGTCGTTCCGGCACCACTCGTACGTCTCCCTGCGCGCCGACGGCGTCATCGCGGGCTGCGGAGTGCAGGGCTACGTCTTCGGCGTGGAGCGGGTCGCCGCACTGGTGGGGGCGGCACGGGCGGACGCGTGAGCGCCTCCCCTGGCGGACGCGCAGTCCACGGCCCTCTTGCGCTCGTCACTGATCGACACCTGTCCCGTACGCGGGCTCGTCGGTGGCGATCGCAGGATTGCCCGAGGTCCTGCCGGCAACGGGCCCTTGGCCCATGGGTTCCCGGCCGAACCGGACGGCGTGGCAGCCGCCTTCTCCTCCGGCTGCGGAGCGCAGCCGACGGCGTCGTCGCGGACATCCGGCAGCACGCCCGCGGCCGCGACGGCCTGGATGTGGGCGAGCTCCTGCACGGGTGAGGAGGGCCACGGTGACGCCGGCAACGGCGTGGCGCGGGACACGGGGGGGCGAGGCGCAGGGCGGGAGAGCGGCAGTGAAGGCCGTGCTTGCCGAGGTCGCAGCATCGGCTGTCCGCCGGACGTGAGCGAATGTTGCAGTCTCGTGCAGCGCCCACAGCAGCGTGCCTGGGCCGCCGGTCGAGGGCGGGGAACGTAGACCGGCGGCCCATTCCGAGCGGGAGCCGTCATCCCGCGCGGGGCTACCACCAGTTGACCGCGCAACCATGTGTGTGGGGAGCGCGTGCGGGGCACCGGCGCGTGCACGTCATTCACACGGGGCGCGCGTACGACGACGCACGCCCCCTGTGCGCGCACTGCGCACCCCTTCGCGCGCAGGGAGCACTCACCAACCGCGCGCGTGCCACTCCGGCAGGTGCGGACGCTCGGCGCCCAGGGTGGTGTCGTTGCCGTGTCCCGGATAGACCCAGGTCTCGTCCGGGAGGGCGTCGAAGAGCTTCGTCTCGACGTCGTGGATCAGGCTGGCGAACGCCTGCGGATCCTTGCGCGTGTTGCCCACGCCGCCCGGGAAGAGACAGTCGCCCGTGAAGACGTGGGGATGCCCGTGCGGGTCGTCGTAGACGAGGGCGATCGAGCCCGGGGTGTGCCCGACCAGGTGGCGCGCGGTGAGTTCCACGTTCCCCACCCGGATGACGTCGCCGTCGTCGACCAGGACGTCGGTCGGCACCGGGATGCCCTCGGCGTCGTCCCGGCCGGCGTACGTACGCGCGTGCGTGGCCGCCACGACCTCGGCGAGCGCCTGCCAGTGGTCGCCGTGCCGATGGGTGGTGACGACGGACGCGATGCCGTCGTCGCCGATCATGCCGAGGAGCGTCTCCGCGTCGTTGGCCGCGTCGATCAGCAACTGCTCGTCCGTGGCCCGGCAGCGCAGCAGGTAGGCGTTGTTGTCCATCGGACCGACCGCGATCTTGGTGATCATCAGGTCCTTGAGCTCGTGCACGTCCGCCGGGCCGCCGACCCTCACCTCTCCGCTGTACGTCATGACGGCCAGCCTATAGCGGCGGAAGGACCGGGAGAGGCCCGCCGTCGACGGCCAGCCGGGATCCGTCGCGGCGCCCGGCGAGCCAGCCGAGAAGGTCGGCGGGGGACCCTGTGACGGTCACCTCGGGGCCGTCGGCCTCCCGGCCGGTGCGCCACGCGCGCGTGCCGTCCGTCAGGCGGGTCGGCGGCACGTCGGGGTGCCCGCCGAACCGCTCCGCGAGGAAGGCGATCTCCCGCTCGGTGAACTCCGCCGGCAGGTCCTCCAGCTCGTAGCCGATGCCGAGGTCCACGTGGTGCAGCTCGACCTCGACCCACCGCCGGAAGGGCACCCGGGCCGCGGAGTCGGTGACCCCGTTGCGCAGCTCCACCGTGCGCGACCAGTCGGCGGGCGCGGCCCCGGCCTCCTGGAAGCGGGCCGCGCTGTCCCGCACATCCGCGAGCTGGACGTCCAGGGCACGCGGGGCGTCCCGCTCGATGTCCACCTCCCGGGCCTCGCCGGAGACGTACATGGGACGGCCCTGGAGGACGTTCACGAGGGCGTCCGCGTTGCGGGCCAGGTGGGCGAGGACGTGGCCCCGGCTCCAGCCGGGCAGACGTGACGGCTCGGCCGCCGCCGCGTTGTCCAGTTTGGCGACTGCGGTCAGCAGTCGCTCGGTCGCCTCACGTACAGATGCCAGGTCATGAGCGTGATCAGTCATGGTGCTGACCTTAGCCCCGCCACCCCTTCGGGTGAAGGTGACGGACTACGCCCGCAAATCGAATGCGCGTGCTATATGGTCGGTGGCGGCGTCGGGCATGCTGGATGGTCGGGGATTGTTGTCAACCGGTGAATCCGAACCGGCGTTGTCAGTGGCTCCCCCTAGTCTGAGAAAGACGGGGGCCCCGCCCCTGTCACTTCTCTCAAGAAAGGTGCGGACCGGCGTGGCCGACCGTCTCATCGTCCGTGGCGCGCGCGAGCACAACCTCAAGAATGTCTCGCTCGACCTGCCACGCGACTCGCTCATCGTCTTCACGGGCCTGTCGGGGTCGGGCAAGTCCTCGCTGGCCTTCGACACGATCTTCGCCGAGGGCCAGCGGCGCTACGTGGAGTCCCTCTCCTCGTACGCCCGGCAGTTCCTCGGCCAGATGGACAAGCCGGACGTCGACTTCATCGAAGGCCTCTCCCCGGCGGTCTCCATCGACCAGAAGTCGACCTCGCGCAACCCGCGCTCCACGGTCGGCACCATCACCGAGGTCTACGACTACCTGCGACTCCTCTTCGCGCGCATCGGCAAGCCGCACTGCCCGGAGTGCGGCCGCCCCATCTCGCGCCAGTCGCCGCAGGCCATCGTCGACCGGGTCCTGGAGCTGCCGGAGGGGAGCCGCTTCCAGGTGCTGTCGCCGCTGGTGCGCGAGCGCAAGGGCGAGTTCGTCGACCTCTTCGCCGACCTGCAGACCAAGGGCTACTCCCGCGCGCGCGTGGACGGCGAGACGGTCCAGCTCTCCAACCCGCCCACCCTGAAGAAGCAGGAGAAGCACACCATCGAGGTGGTCGTCGACCGCCTCACGGTGAAGGAGTCCGCCAAGCGCCGGCTCACCGACTCCGTGGAGACCGCCCTCGGCCTGTCCGGCGGCATGGTCGTGCTCGACTTCGTCGACCTCCCCGAGGACGACCCCGAGCGCGAGCGCATGTACTCGGAGCACCTGTACTGCCCGTACGACGACCTGTCCTTCGAGGAACTGGAGCCCCGCTCCTTCTCCTTCAACTCGCCCTTCGGCGCCTGCCCCGAGTGCACCGGCATCGGCACGCGCATGGAGGTCGACCCCGAGCTGATCGTCCCCGACGAGGACAAGTCCCTCGACGAGGGCGCCATCCACCCCTGGTCGCACGGCCACACCAAGGACTACTTCGGCCGCCTGATCGGCGCCCTCGCGGACGCGCTGGGATTCCGCACGGACATCCCCTTCGCGGGCCTGCCGCAGCGCGCCAGGAAGGCCCTCCTGTACGGCCACAAGACGCAGATCGAGGTCCGCTACCGCAACCGGTACGGCCGCGAGCGGGTGTACACCACGCCCTTCGAGGGCGCCGTCCCCTTCGTCAAGCGCCGGCACAGCGAGGCCGAGAGCGACGCCAGCCGCGAGCGCTTCGAGGGCTACATGCGCGAGGTGCCCTGCCCGACCTGTGAGGGCACCCGCCTGAAGCCGATCGTCCTGGCGGTCACGATCATGGGGAAGTCCATCGCCGAGGTCTCCGCCATGTCCATCAGCGACTGCGCGGACTTCCTGGGTGAGCTGAGGCTCAGCGCCCGCGACAAGAAGATCGCCGAGCGCGTGCTGAAGGAGGTCAACGAGCGGCTGCGGTTCCTGGTCGACGTCGGACTGGACTACCTCTCGCTCAACCGCGCGGCCGGCACGCTCTCCGGCGGCGAGGCCCAGCGCATCCGGCTGGCCACCCAGATCGGCTCCGGACTCGTCGGTGTCCTCTACGTCCTCGACGAGCCGTCCATCGGCCTGCACCAGCGCGACAACCACCGGCTGATCGAGACCCTGGTGCGGCTGCGCGACATGGGCAACACACTCATCGTCGTCGAGCACGACGAGGACACCATCAAGGTCGCCGACTGGGTCGTCGACATCGGCCCGGGCGCCGGCGAGCACGGCGGCAAGGTCGTGCACAGCGGCTCCCTGAAGGAACTGCTCGACAACGCCGAGTCGCAGACCGGCCAGTACCTGTCCGGCAAGAAGTCCATCCCCGTGCCCGACATCCGGCGCCCGCGCGACCCGTCCCGGCAGCTCACGGTCCACGGCGCCCGGGAGAACAACCTCCAGGACATCGACGTCTCCTTCCCGCTGGGCGTGTTCACCGCAGTCACCGGTGTGTCCGGCTCCGGCAAGTCGACGCTGGTCAACGACATCCTGTACACCCACCTGGCCCGCGAGCTGAACGGCGCGAGGAACGTGCCGGGCCGGCACACCCGCGTGGACGGCGACGACCTCGTCGACAAGGTCGTACACGTCGACCAGTCGCCCATCGGCCGCACCCCCCGGTCGAACCCGGCCACCTACACCGGCGTCTTCGACCACATCCGCAAGCTGTTCGCCGAGACGACCGAGGCGAAGGTCCGCGGCTACCTGCCCGGCCGCTTCTCCTTCAACGTCAAGGGCGGCCGCTGCGAGAACTGCTCCGGCGACGGCACGATCAAGATCGAGATGAACTTCCTCCCGGACGTCTACGTCCCGTGCGAGGTCTGCCACGGCGCTCGGTACAACCGGGAGACCCTGGAGGTCCACTACAAGGGCAAGTCCATCGCCGACGTCCTGAACATGCCGATCGAGGAGGCGACGGAGTTCTTCGAGGCCGTCCCCGCGATCGCCCGTCACCTCAACACGCTGAAGGACGTCGGCCTCGGCTACGTCCGGCTCGGCCAGTCCGCGACCACCCTGTCCGGCGGCGAGGCCCAGCGTGTCAAGCTCGCCAGCGAACTGCAGCGCCGCTCCACCGGCCGCACGGTCTACGTCCTCGACGAGCCGACCACGGGCCTGCACTTCGAGGACATCAGCAAGCTGCTGACGGTCCTCGCCGGTCTGGTCGACAAGGGCAACACGGTCATCGTCATCGAGCACAACCTCGACGTGATCAAGACCGCCGACTGGATTGTCGACATGGGCCCCGAGGGTGGCGCCGGCGGCGGCCTCGTCGTCGCCGAGGGCACACCGGAGGAGGTCGCCGGAGTACCGGCCAGCCACACCGGCAAGTTCCTGCGGGAGGTCCTCAGCGCCGACCGCATCAGCGACGCGGCCTCGGTCAAGGCTCCGCGCGGCACGGCGGTGAAGAGGGCGGTCGCGGCCAGGTCGACGGCGAAGAAGACGGCGACCGCCAGGACGTCCGCCAACAACACCGCCACGCAGAAGGCGGCCGGGGCCACGAAGAAGGCGACGCCCGCGAAGAAGACGACGCGGGCCCGCAAGGCCTGAGTCGAACGGACGCCAGGGCCGGCGGAGCGTGCCACATTGTGACCGGACGCTCGTCAGCTCATGGCAAGTCCTGAACGGCTATGACAAACCCGGAAGTTCTGGAATGAACACGGCGCCCTGCGGGAACTCCCCGCGGGGCGCCGCCCGTTCCACCATCAGCCACTCTGGCCCTGCGGTTCGACGAACTGCATGTCCAGCTGCACCTTGACAACATCACCGAGGAACCCGGCGCCGAAGTCCAGCCCGAAGTCGCTGCGCCGGATCTCACCCGTCGCCTCGAATCCGGCGTGCCTCCCTCTGATCCACAGGGGAGTCCACCACCCCGCCGAAGTCGACGGCGAGCGTGACCGGGCGGGTCACGTCCCCGATGGTCAGATCCCCTTCCATCGTCCAGTCCTCGCCCTCCCCGGACACGCGCGTCGAGCGGAAGGCCATCGTCGGACGGTTCTCCACGTCGAGCAGGTCGGCCGCGCGGGTGTGCGCGTCCCGGTCGGGGTTGCCGGTGTCCAGAGAGGCAAGAGCGATCTCGGCGCTCACCCGCACGTCGTCGGCCGTCTCACCGACGTACAGCTCGGCCGTCACCTCCCTGAAGCGGCCGCGCACCTTGGCGATTCCGAGGTGCCGGATGGTGAAGTTGACCGCGGAGTGCAGCGGGTCGAGTTCCCAGTCGCCGGGGGACAGGGGCAGGGCCGTGGTGGTCAGCGTCTTGGCGGTGATGTCCTGAGTCATGGCTCCACCCTCCGCGCGCCGGCGGACGGGAGGGAGACCGGCCCGAGGGTGGTAGTGAGAGGGCCACCCTCGGCGGCGCATCCCGCTGTACGTTCGGCGGGTGAGCGACAACGAGTTGGGCACGTTCCTGCGCACCCGCCGCGAAGCCGTCACGCCCGCCGAGGTGGGGCTGCCCACGGGCCCCAGGCGCCGCACGCCCGGACTGCGCCGTGCGGAACTGGCCACGCTCGCCGGTGTCAGCGTCGAGTACCTCACCCGCCTGGAACAGGGGCGCGACCGCAACCCCTCCCCCCAGGTGCTCGGCGCCCTCGGTGACGCGCTGCGCCTCACCGTGCCGGACCGGATCCTGCTGCGCCGGCTGGCCAAGGAGGCCGGTGCCGACAAGGAACTGTGCGCCTCGGTGGCACCGCCGGTCCGCACGGTACGTCCCACCGTGCGCGCGCTCCTCGACCGGCTGGAGCCGACACCTGCCGTCCTGCTCAACTGGATCGGCGACATCGTGGCGCACACCTCCGGCTACGAGCGGTTCGCCCGCCCGCTGGGCCTGCTCGACGGTGGCGCGCCCAACCTCGTGAGGTACGTGTTCACCGACGAACGGGCCCGGAGCGCGTTCCCCGGCTGGCACCGTCTCGCCGACGAGCAGGTCGCCCACCTGCGACACGAGGCCTCCCTGCACGACCCGAACGTCACCGCACTCGTCGACGAACTGACGGTCACCGCCGGCGCCCCGTTCACCGAGCGGCTCACGGCCGTTCCGGCCATGCCGGCCCGGTTCGGCACCGACATCGTCGACCACCCCGGGGCGGGGCGGCTGCGTCTGTCGTACGAGACGCTGTCCCTGCCGGAGGAGGGGCAGCGCCTGATGGTCCACCTCCCGGCCGACGAGGCCACGGCCACCGCGCTGGACCACCTCAACGGGCGCAAACCGGGAGCCCTGCGCGCGGTGAGCGGCTGATGCACACCGGCCGACCGGGACAACCGGCCGGTGGATGCAGGCCGCCCCACCGCCCCCTTACAGTTCGCCGACCTCGGCGGCGTACGGTGGCTCGGCGCCCGCCCGGGAGCAGGTGACCGCCGCCGCGCGCGCCGCGAACCGCAGCAGCCGCTCCCAGCCCTCGCGGCCCAGGCGGGCGAGCGCCGCCGAAGACAGGGCGTCCCGCGCCGAAAGGCCGTGCAACAGGGCCGCGTTCACGGTGTCGCCGGCACCGATGGTGTCCACGACGTCGACCTTCTCGCCCGGCACCGGATACACGGCGCCGTCCTGGGTGAACGCGGTCAGCCCGTCGCCGCCGTGCGTGATCACGACGGCCGAGGGGCCGGCGGACAGCCACTCGCGAGGAGTGCCGCCCAGCCAGCGGGCGTCCTCCTCGGAGAGCTTGAGCAGGGACACCGAGGGCAGCCAGCTCTTGAAGCGGGCCCGGTACGCGTCGGCGTCAGGGATCAGGCCGGTCCTGATGTTCGGGTCGAGCAAGGTGAACACGCCCTGCGCCGCCGCGGTCCGCATCAGCTCCTCGTAGGCGCTCGCACCCGGCTCCAGGACGAGCGAGCAGGTGCCGAAGGACACCGCCCGAGTCCCGGCGGGCAGGCCGGCCGGGACGGTGAACAGCCGGTCGGCGGTGCCCTCGACGTAGAAGGAGTAGGCGGCGGAGCCGTTCCCGTCGATCGTGGCGACCGCGAGGGTGGTCGGTTCCGGGCCGCGCTGCACCGCCGACACGTCCACGCCCGCTTCCCGCAGCCCCTCCAGCAGCGCCTCGCCGAAGGCGTCGTAGGAGGTGCGGGAGCAGAAGGCCGTGCGGGAGCCGAGGCGGCCGAGGGCAACGGCCGTGTTGTACGGACCGCCACCGCGGGCCGGCTGCAGACCCGCGAGGGCGCCCGTGCCCTGCGGTACCAGGTCGATCAGGGCCTCACCTGCGACGACGATCACGGGGTGGTTCCTCTCTCCGATGGCTCGGACTGCTCACTGCTCACTGCTCGGGTCGCGGCTCACTGCTCGGGTCGCCGGAAGCCGTGGGGTTCAGGGGCACGGGGGGCCGTTCCGGCCGGTCGGCGCAGCCGCAGGACGTGCGGTGGACGAAGGCGCAGGGGAGCCGCACGGTCCGGGCGGGCCGGTCGGGTGCGGCGAGGCGTTCGAGGAGCACGCGGACGGCCCGGGCGCCGATGTCCTTGCTGGGCTGGGCGATCGCGGTCAGCCGGGGGGAGAACAGGTCCGCCCAGGCGAAGTCGTCGAAGCAGCACAGCGCGATGTCGTCGGGCACGGCCAGGTCGTGTGCGCGCAGGACCCGCAGGGCGCCGAGGGTCATCGCGTTGTTCCCGGTGACCAGGGCGGTGGGCGGGACGGCCTGCGACAGCAAGGCGGCGGTGGCCCGTTCGGCGCCGGCCGACTCGGAGTCGCCGTGCACCAGGAGGCGTTCGTCATAAGGCAGCCCGGCGGAGGCGAGGCCGTGTCGGTAGCCGGTGATGCGTTCGACGGTGGTGCTGAGGCCGGGCTGGCCGGCGACGAGGGCGATGCGGCGGTGGCCGAGTCCGGCGAGATGCGTGACCAGCCGGGCCGTGGGTTCGGCGTTCTCGGCGCAGACCTGGTCGAAACGGGGCGAGCCCCCCGCCGGGGCATCCACGATCCGGTCGAGGAGGACGGTGGGCACGCGGTGGCGGGTGAGATAGGCGAGGAGACCGCCCGGGTCCGCGGACGGCGCGACGATCATGCCGTCCACGCGGCGCTCGTGCAGGAGCTGGACGACCTTGCGTTCGTGCTCGGGGTCGTCGTGCGGATCGGCGATCAGCAGGCTGTAGCCCGCCTCCAGGGCGGCGGCCTCGACACCCTGGAGGATCTCGGTGAAGTAGGGGTTGCTGATCGCCGACACCGCCAGCCCGATGGAGCGGGTGCGGGAGGTCACCAGGGAGCGGGCGAGGGTGTTGGGCGTGTAGCCGAGCTCGTCTATGGCGTCGAGGACGGCCTGCCGGGTGTGGGGCAGCACGGGGCGGGTGTCGTTCAGCACGTGGGAGACGGTCGCCACCGAGACCCCGGCGTGCCGTGCGACGTCGGCCATGGTCGGCATCGTGTCCCCCTCCCCGAGCGTGGCGGTGCCGTTCTGGGCGCGACGGTATCCCATCCAGCGAGGGCGCGTAAACGCTTGCGCAAGCGTTTACGTCGGTTGCACGGTGTCGGCAGCCACTGCGCACGCCCGGCTCAAGGAGATGCCAAGCCCTACCGCGATCACAGCGTGGTGGTCAGCCGGTCCGCGAGCGGCGAGCTGAAGGCGTACAGCTCGATCTGCACGCACGCCGGGTGCCCCATCGACAAGCCGACGGGACGACCCTGATCTGTCCCTGCCATGGCAGCGAGTTCGACGCGACGACCGGTGAGGTGCTGAGGGAACCGGAGACCGTGCTCCTGAACGAGCTCCCGGTCAAGGCCGAGAACGGCAGGATCGTCGCGGGGCCGGGGGCCTGATCGGCCTGATCCGTACGGCGCCCGCCAGAGTGCGCCCGTTCACTCCCAGTCCCACCCGATGCCCACCATGCCCGACCGCACCCGCGGCTCGACGAGGTGGACGGAACGGTGTCGCCGGCTCAGTGCCAGTTCCTGACGGCCGCTGCGCGGTGCCGCCGCCGAGTGCCGGGTGAAGCGGTGGCAGCGTGTGGGCAGCGCGTCCTCGTCGAACCGGATCTGGAGGGCGTACTGGCCGCCCGGTGTGCCGAAGCTTCGGACGTACTCGCGGCAGGCACCGGCGGTGCCGTCTTCGACGCCGTAGCGGAAGAGGAAGGTGTCGCCGGCCCGCAGGCGGGTGTCGAAGAGGAGTTCGGCGACGAGGACGCCGGTGTCGTGGTGCCGGCGGACGCGCCCGGGGCGGCAGTTCTCCAGGGTGTGCAGTGTCATCCGCTCCGGAGCGCAGCCGGGATCGCCGTGGTGGACGGCGACGAAGCGGTCGATGCCGTCGCGGTGGGCGCGGACGATGTGCTGGGACTCGCGGCCCAGGAGTTCCCGGCCCGCGCCGATGCGGACACGCTCGTGGTGGCCCAGGGTGTGCAGCCCGCCGTCCGGAGAGCACTCCAGTTCGACGAGCAGCTTGGCGAGAACGTCCGAGGCCTCCATGAAGGAACGGTATGAGCGGCCCGTCGGCGGCCTGTCGGCCGTGTCCGCGTCGGCCTGTGTGAGCAGCCGGATCAGGGACTCGTCCGGCAGCCGCAGGATCTCCTCCAGGGCCCGGACGGCGCGGAGAGACTCGGGGCGCTGCGGGCGCCGGGCGCCCTGCTGCCAGTAACTCAGACTGGTGACCCCGACTTTCACGCCGTGCCGTGACAGGTGGTGCTGCACGCGCTGAAGAGGCAGACCCCGGGCGGCGATCGCGGCGCGCAGGGCGACGTGGAAGGGGCCGCCCCGTAGGGCCGCGTCCAGTTCCGCGGCGGCGTCGTCGTGGGCGTCGGCGATGGCGATCACGTGGTGTGGGGCGTGCGGCATGCAGGGGCCTTTCTGTGAATGCGCACGACGGTTGGTCGGACCGTTCGTGTCGGTGGCCGGGCCTCCGGTGACGCGGGGGCGCCTTCACATCCGTAGGGCGTGCTGCACCGCCCCGAGTTCCCCCGCATTGAAGCGTGTTGACCAAGTCCCGACAACACCTGAGACCCCAACACGACCTGCCGGTGGCCGAGTCGGGGCTCTTGCCCACGCCCCGGACGACCGGTAGGCCGTTCACCGGGGAGTCGGGGCTCTTGCCCACGCCCCGGACGACCGGTAGGCCGTTCACCGGTTCCCCGGCCGGAGGAGCGAGGCTCTCGGCGTGCGGAGACCTGGAAGTTCGGCGACGGCTCGGGGCCGGCGACGGCCCCGGACACGCCCGCTCTGCTGCGGGAGCGGATCTCCGGGGGGCGGCTCGAAACGTGGCTGACCGGTTCCGCGGTCCGCTCGCCCGCCGGGTGGGCGACGGGAGCGGGGCGATGGTGGTGCTGCCCGACGGCGAGGACGACCCCCAGGCGGCGGGGGGAGGCCGTGGGATCCCGGCGCCGAGGGTGGATCCGCCCCTGCGCCGGCCAGGCCCCGACGCGGGCCAGTCGCCGTGCGCGGACCTCCTCCCGCCAGGCCCCGACGCGGGCCAGTCGCCGTGCGCGGACCTCCTCCCGCCAGGCCCCGGCGCGGGCCAGTCGCCGTGCGCGGACCTCCCGCCAGGCCTCCACGCCGATCAACCCCGTGCGCGGACCCCTCAGGCCCCCGAAGCCAACCAACCCCGAGCCCGGACCTCCCCCCAGCCCCCACGCCGACCGGCCTGCCCCCACACGGACTCCCGCGCCGATCGACCCGATCTCCCAGCCCCCCGCACAGCCGCTCCAACACCTCTCCGAACGATCATCACCTCACCCCGCACCCGCCCGTTGTCCACAGTCCCGTCGGCCGTGCGCACCTCCGCCCCGGACACCGCCCCGTGGTTGTCCACAGCCCCGCCGGAGTGTCACTCCGCGCCAGTAGGGTGTGAGACATGGCCGACCCCTCCAGCTACCGCCCCAAGCCGGGATCGATCCCGGACTCGCCCGGGGTCTACAGGTTCCGCGACGAGCACCGCCGGGTGATCTACGTCGGAAAGGCGAAGAGCCTGCGCCAGCGCCTGGCGAACTACTTCCAGGACCTCGCGGGCCTCCACCCGCGCACGCGCACGATGGTCACCACGGCCGCGTCCGTGGAGTGGACGGTGGTGTCCACGGAGGTGGAGGCGCTCCAGCTGGAGTACTCCTGGATCAAGGAGTACGACCCCCGGTTCAACGTCAAGTACCGCGACGACAAGAGCTACCCGTACCTCGCGGTGACGATGAACGAGGAGTTCCCGCGCGTGCAGGTGATGCGAGGCCACAAGAAGAAGGGGGTCCGGTACTTCGGGCCGTACGCGCACGCGTGGGCGATCCGCGACACCGTCGACCTCCTCCTGCGCGTCTTCCCGGTGCGCACCTGCTCCGCCGGCGTCTTCAAGAACGCCGCCCGCACGGGCCGCCCCTGCCTGCTCGGCTACATCGGCAAGTGCTCCGCGCCCTGCGTCGGCCGGATCTCGCCCGACGACCACTGGGAACTGGCCGACGAGTTCTGCGACTTCATGACCGGCCGTACCGGCACGTACCTGCGTCGTCTGGAGAAGCAGATGATGGAGGCGGCCGAGGAGATGGAGTACGAGCGGGCCGCCCGCCTGCGCGACGACATCGAGGCCCTGAAGAAGGCCATGGAGAAGAACGCGGTCGTGCTCGCGGACGCGACCGACGCCGACCTGATCGCGGTCGCCGAGGACGAGCTGGAGGCGGCCGTCCAGATCTTCCACGTGCGCGGCGGACGCGTGCGCGGCCAGCGCGGCTGGGTCACCGACAAGGTCGAGGACATCACCACCGGCGCCCTCGTGGAGCACGCCCTCCAGCAGCTCTACGGCGAGGAGACCGGAGACGCCGTCCCCAAGGAGGTCCTGGTCCCCGCCCTGCCCGACCCGGTGGAGCCGGTCCAGGAGTGGCTCACCGGTCGCCGCGGCTCGGCCGTCTCGCTGCGCGTCCCGCAGCGCGGCGACAAGCGGGCCCTCATGGAGACCGTCGAGCGCAACGCCCAGCACGCGCTCGTGCTGCACAAGACCAAGCGCGCTTCCGACCTGACCACACGCTCGCGTGCCCTGGAGGAGATCGCCGAGGCCCTCGACCTGGACAGCGCGCCGCTCAGGATCGAGTGCTACGACATCTCGCACCTCCAGGGCGACGACGTCGTGGCCTCCATGGTCGTCTTCGAGGACGGCCTCCAGCGCAAGAGCGAGTACCGGCGCTTCCAGATCAAGGGCTTCGAGGGCCAGGACGACGTCCGCTCCATGCACGAGGTGATCACCCGCCGCTTCCGGCGCTACCTCGCCGAGAAGGAGCGGACGGGGGAGTGGACCGACGGCGAGCCCGCCCCCACCGCAGGTTCCCCGACCTCCCCCACCGCTGGCTCCGCGACCTCCCCCACCGGTGGTTCCCCGGCGGCACCCACCGGCGGCTCCCCGGCCACACCCACGAACGGCTCGGCCGCCACGTCCTTCGACGAGGCCGCCGGCGTGTCCGAGGCTCCCCTCACCGACGCCCTCAAGGACGACGACGGCCGCCCCAAGCGCTTCGCCTACCCTCCGCAGCTCGTCGTCGTCGACGGCGGACAGCCGCAGGTTGCCGCCGCCAAGCGCGCCCTGGACGAGCTGGGCATCGACGACATCGCCGTCTGCGGCCTCGCCAAGCGCCTGGAGGAGGTCTGGCTGCCGGACGACGACGACCCGGTCGTGCTGCCCCGCACGAGCGAGGGCCTCTACCTGCTCCAGCGCGTCCGCGACGAGGCCCACCGCTTCGCCATCACCTACCAGCGCACCAAGCGCGCCAAGCGGTTCCGCTCCAGCCCCCTGGACGACGTACCGGGCCTCGGCGAGACCCGCAAGCAGGCGCTGATCAAGCACTTCGGTTCGGTGAAGAAGCTGCGCTCCGCGACGATCGACCAGATCTGCGATGTACCGGGCATAGGCCGCAAGACGGCCGAGACGATCGTCGCGGCCCTCGCCCAGGCGGCTCCGCCCGCACCCGCCGTCAACACGGCGACTGGAGAGATCATGGATGAGGAGGAGCCCGACACGACGGCGGGCTCCCCCGGGGAGCCCGTCACCGCGGGCGCCCCGGAAGAACGACGGGGGCAGGAGACATGACCGAGCACGACGCACAGCACACAGCCGACCGGGATCAGCCCACAGCCGACCGGGATCAGGCGCCCACAGCAGTGTCCCAGCAGGCGCCGAGGGACATCGGCGAGGATTCCACCCGGCGCGACGACACACGCCACGACGCCGCCGGGCCCGACACGGGCCCCGACAGCGCCGAGCACACCGCAGGCCATGAAGACGGAGCACAGGTGAGTACGGACGCCACACCGCCCGGTATCCCCGAGGCGGCCATCCCCGAGCTGGTGATCATTTCCGGCATGTCCGGGGCGGGCCGGTCGACGGCCGCCAAGTGTCTGGAGGACCTCGGCTGGTTCGTCGTCGACAACCTCCCGCCGGCCCTGATCCCCACCATGGTGGAGCTCGGCGCCCGTTCCCAGGGCAATGTGGCGCGGATCGCCGTCGTCGTCGACGTCCGCGGCCGGCGCTTCTTCGACAACCTCCGCGAGTCCCTCGCCGACCTCGCGGCGAAGAACGTCACCCGGCGGATCGTCTTCCTGGAGTCCTCCGACGACGCCCTGGTGCGCCGCTTCGAGTCGGTGCGCCGCCCGCACCCCCTCCAGGGCGACGGCCGCATCGTCGACGGCATCGCCGCCGAGCGCGAGCTGCTGCGCGAGCTGCGCGGCGACGCCGACCTGGTGATCGACACCTCCAGCCTCAACGTGCACGAGCTGCGCGCCAAGATGGACGCCCAGTTCGCGGGCGAGGAGGAGCCCGAGCTGCGGGCCACCGTCATGTCCTTCGGCTTCAAGTACGGCCTCCCCGTCGACGCCGACCTGGTCGTGGACATGCGCTTCCTGCCCAACCCGCACTGGGTTCCGGAGCTGCGCCCCTACACCGGCCTGAACGAGGAGGTGGCCACCTACGTCCTCAACCAGCCCGGGGCCAAGGAGTTCCTCGACCGGTACGCGGAGCTCCTCCAGCTGATCGCCGGGGGCTACCGCCGGGAGGGCAAGCGCTATGTGACCATCGCGGTCGGCTGTACGGGTGGCAAGCACCGCTCGGTCGCGATGTCGGAGAAGCTCGCCGCGCGCCTCGCGGCCGAGGGCGTGGAGACGGTGGTCGTGCACCGGGACATGGGACGGGAATGACAGGACGTACTCCGCGGCTGGGCCGGCTGCGCAGGACGGCGCCGGAGGGGCGCGTGAGCCGGCCGGTCGAGGCCCGGGGCGGCAAACCGCGCCGCCGCGGCACCCAGCCCAAGGTCGTCGCCCTCGGCGGCGGCATGGGCCTGTCGGCCTCGCTCGCCGCGCTGCGCCGGATCACCGGTGACCTCACCGGCGTCGTCACGGTGGCCGACGACGGCGGTTCCAGCGGGCGCCTGCGCGACGAGCTGGGCGTGCTGCCGCCCGGTGACCTGCGCAAGGCGCTGGCCGCGCTGTGCGGCGACGACGACTGGGGCCAGACCTGGGCCCGGGTCATCCAGCACCGCTTCCAGTCACAGGGCGAGATCAACGGCCACGCGGTCGGCAACCTGCTGATCGTCGCCCTGTGGGAGCAGCTCGGCGACCACGTCCAGGCGCTGGACCTGGTCGGCAAGCTCCTCGGCGCGCAGGGGCGCGTGCTGCCCATGTCCGCGGTGCCCCTGGAGCTCCAGGCGCTGGTCAAGGGGCACGACCCGGCCCGACCCGAGGACGTCGACATCGTGCGCGGGCAGGCGACCGTCGCGCTGACGCCCGGCGAGGTGCAGTCCGTGCACCTCGTGCCGCACGACCCGCCGGCCGTCCCGGAGGCGGTGGAGGCCGTCCTGGACGCCGACTGGGTGGTGCTGGGTCCCGGCTCCTGGTTCTCCTCGGTCATCCCGCACCTGCTGGTGCCCGAACTGCTGGACGCCCTCACGGAGACGAAGGCACGCCGGGTACTCTCCCTGAACCTGGCGCCGCAGCCGGGAGAAACCGAGGGCTTCTCCCCGCAGCGTCATTTGGAGGTTTTGGGACGACACGCCCCTAAACTCGCCCTGGACGTGGTGCTGGCCGACGAGGCCGCCGTGCCTGACCGCGACTCGCTGACCGACGCCGCCAAGCGGTTCGGGGCCGCGGTCGAGCTGGCGCCGGTGGCCCGGCCCGACGGAACTCCGCGACATGATCCGGAGCTGCTGGCCGCCGCGTACGACCGTATTTTTCGGATGCATGGAAGGATCGGCCCATGGCGATGACGGCAGCGGTGAAGGATGAGATCTCCCGGCTCCCCGTCACCCGGACCTGCTGCAGGAAGGCGGAGGTCTCCGCCATCCTGCGGTTCGCCGGCGGCCTCCACCTGGTGAGCGGGCGCATCGTGATCGAGGCGGAGCTGGACACCGCGATGGCGGCCCGCAGACTCAAGCGGGACGTCCTGGAGATCTTCGGCCACAGCTCGGAGCTGATCGTGATGGCGCCCGGCGGCCTGCGCCGCGGCTCGCGCTATGTCGTGCGCGTCGTCGCGGGCGGTGACCAGCTGGCCCGTCAGACCGGCCTGGTGGACGGCCGGGGACGGCCGATCCGGGGCCTGCCCCCGCAGGTGGTCTCGGGGGCCACCTGCGACGCCGAGGCGGCCTGGCGCGGGGCCTTCCTGGCGCACGGCTCGCTCACCGAGCCCGGCCGGTCCTCCTCCCTCGAGGTCACCTGCCCCGGCCCCGAGGCCGCGCTCGCCCTCGTCGGTGCCGCCCGCCGCCTGTCCATCGGCGCCAAGGCCCGTGAGGTGCGCGGGGTCGACCGGGTCGTGGTGCGCGACGGCGACGCCATCGGCGCCCTGCTCACCCGCCTCGGCGCCCACGAGTCGGTGCTGGCCTGGGAGGAGCGCCGGATGCGCCGCGAGGTGCGCGCCACGGCGAACCGTCTCGCCAACTTCGACGACGCCAACCTGCGCCGCTCCGCCCGCGCGGCCGTCGCCGCCGGTGCCCGGGTCCAGCGGGCCCTGGAGATCCTCGGCGACGAGGTCCCCGAGCACCTCGCGGCCGCCGGCCGGCTCCGCATGGAGCACAAGCAGGCCTCCCTGGAGGAGCTGGGCGCGCTCGCCGACCCGCCGCTGACCAAGGACGCGGTCGCCGGCCGTATCCGCCGGCTGCTGGCGATGGCCGACAAGCGGGCCTCCGACCTCGGCATCCCGGGCACCGAGGCCAACCTCAGCGAGGAGCTCGCCGACAACCTGGCGGGCTGAGCCGGCGGGTCCGCGAAGTAAAGGACCGTCAGCCCGCCCAGACCCCCACCCGGTTCGTCAACACGCCGGTGCCGACGCCCTCCTGGGCCGTCGGCACCGGCGTTTTTCCCGTCCCTTGACCCCAATTCCCCGTACTTGAGGCACTCTTGACTCGATCATGAAGTGTCATGAGCCTGGCTTGTGTTCGCTGCTGTGGCGGACCCACGCTAGGGGGGTTCATGAGACGTAGAGCGAGATCGATCCTCGCTGTCGGCGCGCTCCTGATCGGCGGAGCGAGCATCGCACCCATCGCCCAGGCACAGCCCGGAGGTTCGTCCGGGACATCCGACGCGGACGAGGTCAAGGTCTTCCGCGCCGAGGTCACCAAGCAGCAGGTACCCCTGCTGCTGGCGGCAGGTCAGGACGGTCACGAACTCAGTGAGCAGGCGCCCGAACAGGGCACCGCCACCATCGAGGTCTACCTCACCGACGACCAGGCGAAGAAACTCGAGAAGCAGGGCGTACCGCTCACCGAGCACACCCTGTCCGCCAAGGCCGAGGACCGCGTCGAGGCCGCCGCCGACGGGGTGTTCCGCCCCTACAGCGGCAAGGGCGGGCTGAAGGAGGAGATCCTCCGCACCGGTCAGGAGAACCCCGGCCTCACCAAGGTCGTCTCCATCGGCAAGACGATCAACGGCCAGGACATCCTCGCGCTCAAGCTCACCAAGAACGCGAAGAAGACCAAGGACGGCTCCAAGCCGTCCGTGCTGTACCTGTCCAACCAGCACGCGCGCGAGTGGATCACCCCGGAGATGACCCGCCGGCTGCTCCACCACTACCTGGACAACTACCGGACGGACCAGCGGATCAGGAAGCTCGTCGACACCACCGAGCTGTGGTTCGTCCTGTCGGCCAATCCCGACGGCTACGACTACACCTTCGAGAACACCGACAACCGCCTGTGGCGCAAGAACCTGCGGGACGTCAACGACGACGGCGTGATCTCCACCGGCGACGGCGTCGACCTCAACCGCAACTTCGCCTACAAGTGGGGCTACGACGACGAGGGTTCGTCCCCCCACCCCACCAGCCAGACCTACCGCGGCGCGGGCCCGAACTCCGAGCCCGAGACCAAGGCGCTGGACGCGTTCCAGAAGCGCATCGGCTTCGAGTACGGCATCAACTACCACTCCGCCGCCGAACTCCTCCTCTACGGCGTCGGCTGGCAGGTCGCGACGGACACCCCGGACGACGTCCTCTACAAGGCGCTGGCCGGCACCCCGGACAACTCCGCGATCCCCGGTTACCACCCGCAGGTCTCCTCGGAGCTGTACACCACCAACGGCGAGGCCGACGGTCACGCGGCCAACGTCAACGGCACGGCGATGTTCACCCCCGAGATGTCGACCTGTCAGACGATCTCGAACCTCGACCCGGACGACCAGTGGAACGCGGCCGACTGCCAGTCGGTCTTCAACTTCCCGGACGACGAGAAGCTGATCCAGCAGGAGTTCGAGAAGAACGTCCCGTTCGCGCTCTCGGTCGCCGAGAGCGCTGCCCGCCCCGACCGGCCGAAGTCCTCGGTCGGCCTGACCGCGGCCGACTTCACCCCGGCCGGCTTCACCACGTCGTACTCCCGCGGCGCCGACCAGGAGGTCTCCGTCGTCGCCCGCAAGGCGCTGCGCGACAAGGAGCTCAAGTACCGCGTCAACGGCGGCCGCACGTACGACCAGGCGCTCAGGCCGTGGAAGGGCGGCGAGACCTACGGCGGTGAGGACAACCTCTACTTCGACGAGTACCGGGCCAAGGTGCAGGACGGCGAACCGGGCGACAAGGTCGAGGTGTGGTTCACCGGCGAGACACCGGGCGGCAAGAAGGTCTCCAGCGAGCACTTCACCTACACCATCGCCGAGCGGCCCCGGGCCGACACCCTCGTCGTCGCCGAGGAGGGCACGGCCGCCACACAGGCGCGGACCTACGTCGACGCGCTGAAGGCGAACGGCCGCAGGGCGATCGTCTGGGACGTCGCCACCCAGGGCCCGCCGGACGCGCTCGGCGTGCTCGGCCACTTCGGCACGGTCGTCCACTACACGGGCGCGAGTGTCCCCGGCAACCCGACCCAGCTGGAGCTGCGCGCCTTCCTCAACGAGGGCGGCAAGCTGATCGAGGCGGGCGAGCTGGCCGGTGGCAACGTCGACCTCGGCGACGGCACCCCGTCCAACGACTTCAGCCAGTACTACCTGGGCGCCTACACCCGGACGTCCCTGTCCGGCGCCACCGCCTTCGAGGGCACCGGCGCACTCGCCGGCACGGGCGGTCCCCTGGGCGCCGCGCCCGGCAACCCGCTGAACCAGGCCGGGTCCTACAGCCTCACCTCCGAGGCACTGCCCGAGGCGACGTTCCCGCAGTTCGCGGGCGCGGGCGCGGGCCGCTACCCCGGCACCGCCAATCCGTACGGCCCCTACGAGGGCACGTCCATGGCCGCCGTCACGCACAGCGACTACGCCTGGAACCGCCTCACCCGCACCATCGACCTCACCGGGGTGAGCGCGACCGACAAGCCGGCCCTGCGCACCCGCATGCTGTGGAACACGGAGGAGGGGTACGACCACGCCGTCCTGGAGGCGCACACCGCCGGGGCCGACGACTGGACCACGCTCCCCGAGGCGGGCGGCGCCACCGGCACCGCCGTACCCGTCGAGTGCGAGGCGGGCTACTTCATCCAGTCCCACCCCGCCCTCCAGCGGTACCTGACGCTCTCCGGCGGCGCCTGCGCGCCCACCGGCACCAGCGGCTCCTGGAACAGCTTCACCGGAGCCTCGGCCGGCTGGCAGGAGGTGTCCTTCGACCTCTCCGCGTACGCCGGGAAGACCGTCGAGCTGGCACTCTCCTACATCACCGACCCCGGCTCCGGCGGCCGCGGCGTCCTCGTCGACAACGCGTCCCTCGTGATCGGCGGCACCGCGATCGAGACCGAGGGCTTCGAGACGTCGCTGGGCGCCTGGAGCGTCCCCGGCCCGCCCGCGGGCAGCCCCGCGGTCGTCAAGGACTGGGCACGCTCCGGCGCGCTCTTCCAGACGTACGCGTCGGTCACCACGGACGACACCGTGCTGCTGGGCTTCGGCCTGGAACACGTGGCCGCGGCGGCCGACCGCAACGCGCTCATCGGAAAGGCACTCGCCTCACTTGACGAGTGACACGCTGAGGTCAACACCGCGCGACCCGATGTGATCAGAACGAGTGACCGGCCCTTCAAGCCAGGGCGGTCCGTACCCCTACTGGCGGGTACGGACCGTCCTGCCGTGTATGGGGCGACTCGATGTCACCCCGGGCGTCTCGGAGAGGTAGGGTCGGGGGTGGTCGGGGACATCCCAAATACAGCTCGCCGGCACCGCATGGCCGGCGTACCAACGAGGAGATCGGTTCGTGACGATCCGCGTAGGCATCAACGGCTTTGGCCGCATCGGTCGTAACTACTTCCGCGCGCTACTGGAGCAGGGTGCTGACATCGAGATCGTGGCTGTCAACGACCTGGGTGACACCGCGACCACCGCTCATCTGCTCAAGTACGACACCATCCTGGGCCGCCTGAAGCAGGAGGTCTCGCACACCGCCGACACGATCACCGTCGACGACAGGACCATCAAGGTCCTCTCCGAGCGCAACCCCGCCGACATTCCGTGGGGCGAGCTGGGCGTCGACATCGTCATCGAGTCCACCGGTATCTTCACCAAGAAGGCCGACGCCGCGAAGCACCTCGCCGGCGGCGCCAAGAAGGTCATCATCTCGGCCCCGGCCACGGATGAGGACGTCACCATCGTGATGGGCGTCAACCAGGACAAGTACGACGCCGCCAACCACCACGTCATCTCCAACGCCTCCTGCACCACCAACTGTGTGGCGCCGATGGCCAAGGTCCTCGACGAGAACTTCGGCATCGTCAAGGGCCTGATGACGACGGTGCACGCGTACACGAACGACCAGCGCATCCTGGACTTCCCGCACAAGGACCTGCGCCGCGCCCGTGCCGCCGCCGAGAACATCATCCCGACCACCACCGGTGCCGCCAAGGCCACCGCACTGGTCCTGCCGCAGCTCAAGGGCAAGCTGGACGGCATCGCCATGCGCGTCCCGGTTCCCACCGGCTCGGTCACCGACCTGGTGCTGGAGCTCAGCCGCGAGGTCACCAAGGAAGAGGTCAACGCCGCCTTCCAGAAGGCGGCCGAGGGCGAGCTCAAGGGCATCCTCGAGTACACCGAGGACCCGATCGTCTCCTCCGACATCGTCAACGCCCCGGCGTCCTGCACCTTCGACTCCTCCCTGACCATGGTCCAGGAGGGCAAGAACGTGAAGGTCATCGGCTGGTACGACAACGAGTGGGGCTACTCCAACCGCCTCGTCGACCTGACGGTCTTCGTCGGCAACCAGCTCTGATCAACAGAGCGGACACCTCGATGTGAGGCAGGGCCCGGACGGCGCAGGGACGCGTCGCCCGGGCCCTGAGTCACGTACGGATCGACCCTCTCTACGATCACGGAGCAACACCAGCCCTCCCGGGAGCCCTTTACATGAAGACGATCGACGAACTCCTCTCCGAAGGCGTGGCCGGTAAGCGGGTCTTCGTCCGCGCCGACCTCAACGTGCCGCTCGACAGCGGCACCATCACCGACGACGGCCGCATCCGCGCCGTGCTGCCGACCGTCAAGGCCCTCGCGGACGCGGGTGCCAGGGTGGTCGTCGCCTCCCACCTGGGCCGCCCCAAGGGCGCCCCGGACCCCGCCTTCTCCCTCGCCCCCGCCGCCTCCCGCCTCGGTGAACTCCTCGGCTCCGCCGTCGCCTTCGCGACCGACACGGTCGGCGAGTCCGCCCGCTCCACCGTCGCGGCCCTGGGCGACGGCCAGGTCGCCGTCATCGAGAACCTGCGCTTCAACCCGGGCGAGACGGCCAAGGACGACGCCGAGCGCGCCGCCTTCGCCGACCAGCTCGCCGGACTCGCCGACGTCTACGTCGGCGACGGCTTCGGCGCGGTGCACCGCAAGCACGCCTCCGTGTACGACCTCCCGGCCCGCCTGCCGCACGCCGCCGGCTTCCTCATCGCCACCGAGGTCGGCGTCCTGAAGAAGCTCACCGAGGACGTCAGGCGCCCCTACGTCGTCGCCCTGGGCGGCGCCAAGGTCTCCGACAAGCTCGCCGTCATCGACGAGCTGCTCGGCAAGGCCGACCGCCTCCTCATCGGCGGCGGCATGGCCTACACCTTCCTCAAGGCCAAGGGCCACGAGGTCGGCATCTCCCTCCTCCAGGAGGACCAGGTCCCGGCCGTCCAGGAGTACATCGCGCGCGCGGAGAAGACCGGCGTCGAGCTGGTCCTGCCCGTCGACGTCCTGGTCTCCACCGAGTTCCCGGACCTGAAGACGAAGGCCCCGGCCAACCCCACGGTCGTCGCCGCGGACGCGATCCCCGCCGACCAGGAGGGCCTGGACATCGGCCCGCAGACCCGCAAGCTGTACGCCTCGAAGCTCGCCGACGCGGCCACCGTCTTCTGGAACGGCCCGATGGGTGTCTTCGAGCACCCCGACTACGCCGAGGGCACCAAGGCGGTCGCCCAGGCCCTCATCGACTCCCCGGCCTTCACGGTCGTCGGCGGCGGCGACTCCGCCGCCGCCGTCCGCATCCTGGGCTTCGACGAGGACGCATTCGGCCACATCTCGACCGGCGGCGGCGCCTCCCTCGAGTACCTCGAGGGCAAGACGCTCCCCGGCCTCGCCGCACTGGAGGACTGACCTAGATGAGCACGCGCACGCCGCTGATGGCGGGCAACTGGAAGATGAACCTCAACCACCTCGAGGCCATCGCCCACACCCAGAAGCTCGCCTTCGCCCTGGCGGACAAGGACTACGACGCCGTCGAGGTCGCCGTCCTGCCGCCCTTCACCGACCTGCGCTCCGTGCAGACGCTGGTCGAGCACGACAAGCTGAAGATCAAGTACGGCGCCCAGGACATCTCCGCGCACGACTCCGGCGCCTACACCGGCGAGATCTCCGGCCCGATGCTGGCCAAGCTGAGGTGCACGTACGTCGCGATCGGCCACTCCGAGCGCCGCCAGTACCACGGCGAGACCGACGAGCTGGTGAACGCCAAGGTCAAGGCCGCCTACAAGCACGGCCTGACCCCGATCCTGTGCGTCGGCGAGGAGCTCGACGTCCGCGAGGCGGGCAACCACGTCGCGCACACCCTCGCCCAGGTCGAGGGCGGTCTGAAGGACCTCCCGGCCGAGCAGGCCGAGACGATCGTGATCGCCTACGAGCCCGTGTGGGCCATCGGCACCGGCAAGGTCTGCGGAGCCGACGACGCGCAGGAGGTCTGCGCCGCCATCCGCGGCAAGATCGCCGAGCTGTACTCCCAGGACGTCGCCGACAAGGTCCGCATCCAGTACGGCGGCTCCGTGAAGTCCGGCAACGTCGCCGAGATCATGGCGCAGGCCGACATCGACGGCGCGCTGGTGGGCGGGGCCTCGCTGGACCCCGAGGAGTTCGTCAAGATCGTGCGCTTCCGCGACCAGTGATCCGAGCTGTGAGTATGCGGTAGACGCGATCCGTCGTACCCTTGCGGGGGCACAGCCCTGTCGCTGTGCCCCCGTCGTTATCCGAATCCGAGGAAGTTGGTCCAGCCGTGGTTTTGGGGTTCTCGATCGCCCTGATCGTCTTCAGCCTGCTGCTGATGCTGCTGGTGCTGATGCACAAGGGGAAGGGCGGCGGCCTCTCCGACATGTTCGGTGGCGGCATGCAGTCCTCCGTCGGCGGCTCCTCGGTCGCCGAGCGCAACCTCGACCGCATCACCGTCGTGGTCGGTCTGCTCTGGTTGGCGTGCATCCTGGTCCTCGGCATCATGATGAAGACGAACAGCTGATCAGCGACGCACACAAACGCACATTCCGCACGTAAGGCCCCATGTTGGGTACGCGCAGCTGAGCGCGGCCTATCATGGGGCTTGCGTCTAGGTGTGGGGGCTGTAACTCCAATCACTGGACGCGCGTTGGGCCTTACGTAGACTGAGGCGCTCGCAGCGAAGCGAAACGCCGACTCGCTTTGCGGCACCATCACGCAGGGAGTTACGACCGTGGCAAGTGGCAACGCGATCCGAGGAAGCCGGGTCGGGGCGGGGCCGATGGGCGAGGCCGAGCGCGGCGAGTCCGCGCCGCGTCTGCGCATCTCCTTCTGGTGCTCCAACGGGCACGAGACGCAGCCCAGCTTCGCCAGCGACGCACAGGTGCCCGATACCTGGGACTGCCCGCGCTGCGGCTTCCCGGCCGGCCAGGACCGGGACAACCCGCCGGACCCGCCGCGCACCGAGCCCTACAAGACGCACCTCGCCTATGTGCGGGAGCGGCGCAGCGACGCGGACGGCGAGGCGATCCTCGCCGAGGCGCTCGCCAAACTGCGGGGCGAAATCTAGGAGTTGAGAACCGGCCGGGTGCCCGCGGGCGCCTGGCCGGAGCTGTTTCGCGCCCCGGTGGCCGGCCGTCTCCGGACCGATTGTCAGTGGTGCCCTCTACGGTTTTCGAAGTGGTCCTCGTCGCGCTTCCCGTGGCGAGGACGAACCGGCGAACCGGGAGGGGGAGTTGTGGCAGCGGTCGGCAGGGCGGACGGCGGCGCGCCCGCATGGCGCGGTGGCTTCGGGCGACTGTGGAGCGCCGCCGTGATCTCGCGGTTCGGGGACGCGTTACGGACGACCGCGCTGCCCCTGCTCGCCGTGCGGCTCACGGACAACCCCCTGGTCATCGCCTCCGTGACCGCCTGCGCCTACCTCCCCTGGTTACTGTTCGGCCTGCTCGGCGGGGCCGTCGCCGACCGGGTGGACCAGCGGCGCGCGATGTGGGCCGTGGACACCGTGCGCGGTCTGCTCGTGGCCGCCTTCGCGCTCACCGTCGCCCTCGGGCACGCCTCGATCCCGCTGCTGCTCGCCCTCGCCTTCCTGCTGACCACGCTCCAGACCCTCTTCGACAACGCCGCCACGGCACTGCTGCCGTCCCTGGTGGCACGCACGGCCCTGGGCGGGGCCAACGCCCGGCTCATGACCGGCCAGCAACTCGCCGGTGGCCTGTCGGCCGCGCCGGTCGTGCCGCTGCTGTTCGGCGTCGGCGCCTTCCTGCCGTTCGCGGCGGACGCGGTCACCTATCTGCTGGCCGCCGCCCTGGTCGCCTCGCTGCGGACACACCCGCCCGAGCGGGAGCCGCGCCCCGCGGGCAGCACCCTGCGGGCGGAGATCGGCGCAGGGCTGCGCGCGCTGTGGCGCGACCGTGTCCTGCGGCCCGTCTGCCTGGCCACCCTGCTCTGCAACATCGGCATGGGCGCCCTGATCGCCACCCTCGTGCTCCATGTGACGCACTGGCTGCGCGCGGGCAGCAGCGGCTTCGCCGCCGCCATGACGGTGTACGCCGTCGGCAGCCTCGCCGGCGGGTTCGTCGCCCAGCGGATCGCCCGGCGCACCGGGCGGGCCCGGGCCCTGCTGCTCGGCGGCACCGTCCAGACGGCATCCCTGCTGCTCATCGGCGGCGTCCGCCATCTCGGCGCCCTCCTCGCGGGCATGCTGCTGCTCGGCGTCATGAACATGGTGTGGAATGTCCACCAGGTCACGCTGATGCAGCAACGCAGTCCCGAGGCCATGGTGGGCCGCATCTCCTCCGCCTTCCGTACGGCCTCCACCTCCGGTGCCCCGCTCGGCGCCCTGCTCGGCGGAACCGTGGCGGCAGCCCTCGGCCTGAACGCGCCCGCGCTGCTCGCGGCCCTGCTGTTCGCCCTGGCCGTCATCTCGCTGATACCGGCGGGCAGGGCGGACGTATCCGTTGTTGCACCGCAGGACGGTCCCACCGCGGCTCACGTCACGGGCTGATCAATTAGGTTGGGACCCGCAGCGGACAAGGTGCGCAGCACGGACAGGTGAGAAAAGAGGGCTGGGTCCGACATGAACGCAGACGGCCGTACGAGGCTCAACCAGACGCCCGAGTGGACCGCTCTGGCCAAGCACCGCGAGGAACTCGGCGAGGTGCAGCTGCGCGAGCTGTTCGCCGCCGACCCCGGGCGCGGCAGCGGGTACACGATGCAGGTCGGCGACCTGCACATCGACTACTCCAAGCACCTCGTCACCGACGAGACGCTGCGGCTGCTGCGCGAGCTGGCCGCCGCCACCGATGTCTTCGGCCTGCGGGACGCCATGTTCCGCGGCGAGAGGATCAACACCACCGAGAACCGCGCCGTGCTGCACACCGCCCTGCGCGCCCCGCGCGACGCGGTGATCGAGGTCGACGGGGAGAACGTCGTCCCCGCGGTGCACGCCGTCCTCGACAAGATGGCCGACTTCGCCGGCCGGGTCCGCTCCGGCGCCTGGACCGGCCACACCGGCAAGCGCATCAAGAACGTGATCAACATCGGCATCGGCGGCTCCGACCTGGGCCCGGCCATGGCCTACGAGGTGCTGCGCAGCTACACCGACCGCGACCTCACCGTCCGCTTCGTCTCCAACGTGGACGGTGCCGACCTGCACGAGGCGACCCGGGACCTGGACCCGGCCGAGACGCTGTTCATCATCGCGTCCAAGACCTTCACCACCATCGAGACCATCACCAACGCCACCTCGGCCCGCGGCTGGCTGCTGGACGCGCTCGGCGACGAGGCCGCCGTCGCCAGGCACTTCGTCGCGCTGTCGACCAACGCGGAGAAGGTCGCCGACTTCGGCATCGACACGGCCAACATGTTCGAGTTCTGGGACTGGGTCGGCGGGCGTTACTCCTACGACTCGGCGATCGGCCTCTCCCTGATGATCGCCATCGGCCCGGACCGCTTCCGCGAGATGCTCGACGGCTTCCACCTCGTCGACGAGCACTTCCGCACCGCCCCCGCCGAGGCCAACGTGCCGCTGCTGCTCGGCCTGCTGGGCATCTGGTACGGCAACTTCCACGACGCCCAGTCGCACGCGGTGCTGCCCTACAGCCACTACCTGTCCAAGTTCGCCGCCTACCTCCAGCAGCTCGACATGGAGTCCAACGGCAAGTACGTCGGCCGGGACGGCAGGGAGGTCGACTGGCAGACCGGTCCCGTCGTCTGGGGCACGCCGGGCACCAACGGTCAGCACGCCTACTACCAGTTGATCCACCAGGGCACCAAGCTGATCCCGGCGGACTTCATCGGCTTCGCCGAGCCGGTCGCCGAGCTGAGCGGCCAACTGCGGGCGCAGCACGACCTGTTGATGGCCAACTTCTTCGCCCAGACCCAGGCGCTGGCCTTCGGCAAGACCCCGGACGAGGTGCGGGCCGAGGGGGTGCCGGACGAGCTGGTGGCGCACAAGACGTTCAAGGGCAACCACCCGACGACCACGATCCTCGCCCGTGAGCTGACCCCGTCGGTGCTCGGCCAGCTCGTCGCGCTCTACGAGCACAAGGTGTTCGTGCAGGGGGCGGTGTGGAACATCGACTCCTTCGACCAGTGGGGCGTGGAGCTCGGCAAGGTCCTCGCCAAGCGCGTCGAACCCGCCCTGACCGAGGGCGCCGAGGTACCCGGCCTGGACGCCTCCACGCGGGCGCTGGTCGCCAGGTACCGGGAGCTGCGCGGCCGGCGGTGACCGCCGCCGCGGGACGCGGCGGCCTGCGGCCGCCTCGTCCCGCGGAGTTCCCCGGCGGTCCCGGCGTCGTCCGTCAGGCCACGGCGCTCAGGGTGTCCGCGAGACGGCGGCGGGCGGCACGGGTCGCCGGCACGGCGGCGAGCGCGGTCGCTCCCAGTACCGTGGCGGCGCAGAACAGCAGCAGGAAGGCGGGTGACGGGCCTTGGGCGATCCCGGCGCCGACGCCGCTCGATCTGCCCTGGGCGTCGATCACCCAGTGCGCGAGGGGGGTGCCCAGGGCCGTGCCGACGAGGACCGCGGCCAGGGCGGTGCCGCCGGTGGCCGTGACGGTGATCGCGGTGATCTGCCGCGGGGACAGTCCGACGGCCTTGAGCGCCAGCACATCCCGTTCGCCCTCGCGCACCGTGCCGCCGATCACGGTCAGCAGTTCGATGAGTCCGATGAGCGCCAGGACGGCGATCAGTCCCACGACGACTCCGCGCAGCGGGGAGAGCCCGTCGGCCGGGTTCGTCGCGGCGTGCACGTCCAGGTGACCGTGTCCGGCCACGGCCAGCCGGCCGGCGACCGTGTGCGGGTCGGCGCCGGGGCGCAGCCGTAGCTGGTACAGGGTCGGGCCGAGCCCGGGGTCGTTCTCGCGCAGGGTGTCGAGCGAGGTGGAGATGACCCGGCCGGCGTTCTCCGGCTCGATGCTGCGGCCCACGATGTGCAGGATCTGCGGCTGGTCGCCCACGGTCATCCGCACCCAGTCGCCGACCCGCACGTCGAGCAGGTCGAGCAGGCCCTGCCCGGCCACCGCCTCGTCGCGGCCGCGCGCGGGGCGGCCCTCGACCACGGCGTACGGGTACGGATCCTGGCGGGTGCCGAGGCCGCGCAGGGCGATGGTGGCCGTCTGCCCCGGGACCAGGGCCGCCACCTCCACGCCCGGGTAGGCCGTGGCGACCTGGGGGTCGCGTTCCAGCAGGGCGCGCGTGTCCCGGTCGGTGAGGCCGGCGTCCGCGTGCACGGTGAGCGCGGTCGGCAGACCTATCTGCTCGGGCCTGGTCTGGAATCGGTCGATGGTGGTCCAGGCGCTCATCGCGACCACGATCAGCAGCAGCGGCAGCGCGAGCCGGGCCACCGTCGCCAGCGACCGCGGGCGCCTGGTGAACGCCTTGTGCCAGCCGAGGACCAGGGCGGGCGGCAGCCCCAGTCCGAGCGCGCGGCGCGCCACGCCGGAAAGCCGTCCGCCCACCGGAGCCGCCGGCCGCGGCACCGGTACCGGAGGCACACGCCCCGCCCGCCAGGCCGCGAGCCCGGTGGTCGCGCCGATGAACAGCACCGCCCCCACCGGCACCGCGAACAGCGCCACCGTGTGCGCGGGCAGCCCCTGCCACACGCCGACCGCGTCCCCGAGGCGCCCCGGGACACGGCTGCCCAGCGCCTGGGTGAGCGCCGCCGCGGCCACGGCGCCGAGCAGCGCGTAGGCGATGTGCTGGAGCAGGAAGACCCGGACGACCTGGCCGGGCGTGAAGCCGATCGCCTTCAGCACCGAGATGTCCCGCAGGTGGCCGCGGATGCGGGTGCTGATCGCCCCGTGCACGGCCAGTCCGGCGGCGACCAGCGCGCCCAGGCCGAACAGGCCCAGCACCTGCCCGAGCAGCCGGTTGTCGCCCTGTGCCTCCGCGCGGGCCTGCTGCCAGGTGGAGACCTCGCTGATCGCGCCCGCGCCCAGGACGGTGACGGCGCGCTGGACGGCGTAGTCGGTGTCGTCGGGATCGGTCAGGCGTACTCCGGTCACCTGGCCGTCCGGGTTGGGCACGGCGGACGGGAGTGCCCAGACGAGCCCGGGCTGCTCGCCCGGGCGGTAGCGCGGTTCGGCGCTGTCGGCGATGCCGAGAACGGTCAGTTTCCGGGCGGTGCCGGGCAGGGTGAGGGTGTCGCCGGGGCCGGCCACCAGGGCGCGGGCGAGGCGGCTCTCCAGCACCACGCCGTCGGGGGTGGCGGGGTCCAGCCAGTGACCGGAGGTGATCAGCGGGCGGCCGACGGCCGGCCGCTCGGACGTGCCGCGCAGTTCGACGGAGGCGCGGGTGCCGCGGGAGGTGAGGGTGGTGGAGGCGACGGGGTAGGGGCCCGCGACGGATTCGACGCCGTCCAGCGTGGTCAGCCTCCCCGCTTCGGCGGACGGGCCGGTGTGGATCCACACGTGCGCGCCGCGCGCCTGGGTGAAGATCCGCTGCCAGGGGTTGGTCGCGTATCCGAAGAGCGCCGTGGCCAGCAGGAGCGAGGCGACGATGCCCGCGGTGGCGAGCACGAGGAACAGCGCCTCGCCGCGGTGCGTGCGCAGATCGGAGTGCGCCCAGCGCAGAGTGGCTCGCACGGGCTCAGCCTCTCCGCTCGCGCGGGGCGCCCTGATCGTCGTAGACCCGCATGTCAGTCCTTGAGCTCCAGCACCCCGGAAATACCGGTTCCGCGCGAGGGTGTGCCGTCCAGTTCCGCGTCGTCGGCTATCCGTCCGTCGAAGAAGCTGATCACCCGGTCCGCGGCGCTCGCCAGTCGGGCGTCATGGGTGACCAGCACGATCGTCTGGCCGCGCTGGTGGAAGCGGGACAGCAGCCGCATCACCTCGCGGGTGCCCTTGCTGTCGAGGCTGCCGGCGGGCTCGTCGGCCAGCAGCAGCGGCGGGTGGTTGACCAGGGCCCGGGCCAGCGCGACCCGCTGCTGCTCACCGCCGGACAGCTCGCCCGGCATGCTCCGCTCCTTGCCGGCCAGCCCCAGCTCGGTCAGCAGTTCCTGCCGCGCGGCGCGCGCCTGCCGGGGGGAGGCCCCGCCGAGCAGCGCGGGCAGCTCGACGTTGTCGGCGACCGACAGGTTCGACACCAGGTTGAAGAACTGGAAGACGATGCCGATGCGCTTCCTGCGCTCGACCGCCCAGCGCGCCTCGCTGTAGGTGTCCGTGCACTCGCCGTCCAGCCAGAGGCTGCCGCTGTCCGGCCGTTGCAGCCCGCCGAGCAGATGCAGCAGCGTCGACTTCCCGGCGCCGGACGGGCCGGTGACCGCCACGAACTCGCCCTGCCGAACGGACAGGTCGACCCCGCGCACGGCGTGTGCCGGTGCGCCCTCGCCGTAGTGCGTCTTGACCAGGCTCTGGGCGCGCAGCACGGGAGCACGAGGGGGACTGTCGTTCACTCCAGTTCCTCCAGCTCTTCCTGACACCGCTCCAGCCAGTCGAGGTCGGCCTGCAGGTGCAGCATCGCGCCCTCTATCAGCAGCTGGGCGATGCGGTTGTCCCGGTTCTCGGCGGCGGCCAGTTTCGACAGGTTGCGCATGGTGTTCAGGTACTGGCGCCGCTGCTTGTTGATGAGGGCGATCTGGTCGGCGAGACCGGTCTGCGGGGCGAGGGCGAGCTTCATGAAGAATTCGTCCCGCACCCGCGGCTCGTCCTCGGGCTCCTCGAACCAGGCCCGCAGTGCCTCCCGCCCGCGGTCGGTGAGGTGGTAGACCTTCTTGTTGGGCCGGCTGGACTGCTCGATGTCCTCGCCCTCGATCAGTCCCTGCTTCTCGAGGCGGCCGAGGGTCACGTAGACCTGGCCGACGTTGGGCTGAGGGTACGCGGAGCCCAGCAGTTGCTCAAGGTCCTGCTTGAGCTCGTAGCCGTGGGCGGGGCCGCGGGCGAGGAGTGCCAGGAGGGGCAGGCGCACTACTGCGGTCCTCCTGTCCTCGTAATGTGCTCCAGGCCCTAGTATCGCCCATACCTAACAGGTATACATGGCCTCCGACCCCGGGCGAAGGCGCCCGGTGCCAGGTGTACAGGGAGGAACCTATGCGGTGGATGCACGCCGCCGGTAGGGGCCTTCTCGTCCTCGCGGTGGTCATGACCGGTTATGTCGCCTCCGGCGCGCACGCCGATGACGGGACGGCGGGCCGCCGCGGACCGCTCACCCTGGCGACCGCCGGAGACCTCACCGGCTATCTCGGCCCTCTCCTCGAGGGCTGGAACCGCACCCACCCCGGCGAGCGGGTCACCCTGGTCGAGCTCCCGGACTCCGCCGACGAGACCCACGCGCAGATGGCCACCGACCTGCGCGACGGTGACCGCAGCCGCTTCGACGTCCTCAACATCGACGTCAACTGGACCTCCGAGTTCGCCGCGGCGGGCTGGATCCGCCCGCTGCCCCCCGACCGCTTCCCGCTGAAGACCTTCCTGCCGCCGGTCGTGGACACGGCGACCTATGACGGACGGCTGTACGCCGTCCCGTACGTCACCAACGCCGGCCTGCTCCTCTACCGCAAGGACGTCCTCGCCAAGGAGGGGGTGCCGCCCCCGCGCACCTGGGCCGAACTGGAGCGGGACGCGAAGACCATCGCCCCGAAGTACGGGCTCGACGGTTACGCCGGTCAGTTCCTGCCGTACGAGGGCCTCACCGTCAACGCCGCCGAGGCCGTCTACTCGGCGGGCGGCACCATCCTCGGGGACGAGGGCGAGCGGGTCACCGTGAACTCCGCGGCGGCCCGCGAGGGCATCGGCTTCCTCGCGCGCGGAGTGCGGGAGGGGTGGATCCCGAAGGCTGCGCTGACGTACAAGGAGGAGGAGTCCAAGCAGGCCTTCCAGGACGGCAGGCTGCTCTTCCTGCGCAACTGGCCGTACGCGTACGTCGTCGCGTCCGCCAAGGGCTCGCCGGTCGCCGGGAAGATCGGCGCCGTACCGCTGCCGGGACCGGACGGGCCGGGCACCAGCGTCCTCGGCGGTTCCAATCTGGCCGTCAGCACGCACGCGCGGTACCCCGACTCGGCGGCGCGCCTGATCGCGTACCTCACGAGTGAGCCCGTCCAGCGCCAGGTCCTCACGCACGGCGCACTGCCGCCCGTACGCGCCGCGCTGTACGAGGATCCCGAGCTGGTGCGGGAGTTCCCGTATCTGCCGACCCTGCGCGCCGGCGTGCTGGCGGCCGCGCCGCGCCCGAAGAGCCCGCGCTACGACCAGGTCAGCCTGGTGGTGCAGGCGGTCGTGCACGACGCGATGACCGGGCGCGAGACGCCCGAGGCCGCGGTGCGCCGGCTGGCACGGGAACTCGACGCCATCGCCAGCCGCTAGCCAGTCGTAGTTACTTGTTAGGTAACGCCGACATCTCATCTCGGCTCCATCTGGGCTGATAAGTCCGAATATGACGGGCTAACCCCTCAGGAGTTTCCGTTCAGTTCATTGACACCCTCGCGACATGCCTACCTAACATGCATGCATAACAGCTGCCCTTCACAGAGACAGGTCGATGGGTTTGAACAGGCACCGCTGGTGGCGCGACGCAGTGATCTACCAGGTGTACGTCCGCAGCTTTCTGGACAGCACCGGCGACGGCATCGGGGATCTCGCCGGGGTCAGGGCCGGACTGCCGTACCTGAAGAAGCTGGGCGTCGACGGGATCTGGCTGAGCCCCTTCTACCCCTCACCGCAGCACGACCACGGCTACGACGTGGCCGACTACCGCGACGTCGACCCGGTCTTCGGCGACCTCGCCGAGTTCGACCTGCTGGTGACGGCCGCCCGGCGGCTCGGCATCAAGGTGCTGCTGGACATCGTCCCCAACCACTGCTCCAGCGAGCACCCCTGGTTCCAGGAGGCGCTCGCCTCGGCCCCCGGCAGCACGGCCCGCGCCCGCTTCCACTTCGCCGACGGCCGCGGCCCCGACGGCGGCGAGCCGCCCAACAACTGGCACGCCATGTTCGGCGGCCCGGCCTGGAGCCGGGTGACCGAGGCGGACGGCCGCCCCGGCCAGTGGTACCTGCACATGTTCACGCCCGAACAGCCGGACTGGAACTGGCGCAACCCCGAGGTCGCCGCCCACTTCGACCAGGTGCTGCGCTTCTGGCTGGACCGGGGCGTCGACGGCTTCCGCATCGACGTCGCCGCCGGCCTCTTCAAGCACCCGGACCTGCCCGACTCCCCGGACCCCGAGGCCGACGCCCGCACCCGCGACTCCGTCAACCCGCTCGCCTGGAACCAGCCCGAGGTGCACGACGTGTGGCGGCACTGGCGGTCGGTCTGCGAGGAGTACGCCGCCCGCGACGGCCGTGAACGCCTGCTGGTCGGCGAGGTGTCCGTCCCCACCGCCCGCGAACACGCCAAGTACGTCCGCCCGGACGAACTCCACCAGGCGTTCTTCTTCGACCTGCTCAGCGCCCCCTGG
The DNA here is from genome assembly GCF_043080745.1 of Streptomyces sp. NPDC014995. Classification (NCBI taxonomy): domain Bacteria; kingdom Bacillati; phylum Actinomycetota; class Actinomycetes; order Kitasatosporales; family Streptomycetaceae; genus Streptomyces; species Streptomyces sp. NPDC014995. Next base: position 201,734 of record NZ_JBIBVX010000001.1, on the reverse strand, counting down.
AACGCCGACGCCTTCCGCAAGGTCATCTCCGAGGCCATGCAGGACATCGCCGGCACCGGCTCCACGGTCACCTGGGTCCTCAACAACCACGACCAGGTCCGCACCGTCACCCGCTACGGCGAGCCCGCCACCGAGGGCAGCGGCCTCGGCGCCGCCCGCGCCCGCGCCGCCGCGCTGCTGATGCTGGCGCTGCCCGGAGCCGCGTACATCTACCAGGGCGAGGAACTCGGCCTGCCCGAGGTCGTCGACCTGCCCGACGACGTGCTCACCGACCCGATCTTCCGCCGCACCGGAAGCCGTGCCCGGATCCGGGACGGCTGCCGGGTGCCGCTGCCGTGGTCCGGGCAGGCGTCCCCGTTCGGCTTCACCTCCGGCGCCGAGGGCGCCAAGCCGTGGCTGCCGCAACCGGAGTGGTTCGCCGAGCACGCCACCGAGCGGGCCCTCGCCGACACCCGCTCCTTCTGGCACCTGTACCGCGACGGCCTCCAACTGCGCTCCGCGCTGCCCCAGTTGGGCGAGGGCCCGCTCCGCTGGCTGGACACCCCGCCCGGAGTCCTCGGCTTCGTCCGCGGCGACGACCTCGTCTGCGCCGTCAACTTCGGCACGGCGCCCACACCGGCGCCGGTCTCCGGCACCCCCCTGCTGTCCAGCGGCCCGTGCCCGGCCGGGGTGCTGCCCGGCTCGACGGCCGCCTGGTGGGTCAACGACCTCTGACGTTCCGCCAACCCCGATTCTCCGTGAAGGGACATCAACGATGATGCGACGACGTACGACCCTGCTCACCGGCTGCACCGCCCTCGTCCTGGCGCTCGGCGCGACCGCCTGTGGTGGTGGCGGCCCGGTCTCCGCCGGCGGTGGCGACAAGGCACTCAGCGGCCAGACGGTCACCGTGGCCGGTGTCTGGTCCGGCAGTGAGCAGAAGAACTTCCAGAAGGTGCTGGACGCGTTCACCGAGAAGACCGGCGCCGGGACGCAGTTCGTGTCCACCGGGGACAACGTCTCCACCGTCGTCGGCAGCAAGATCGAGGGCGGCAACGCCCCCGACGTCGTGATGGTCCCGCAGGTCGGCGTGCTGAAGCAGTTCGCGCAGAACGGCTGGCTCAAGCCACTGTCCACCAAGACCCAGCAGTCCGTCGACGCCAACTTCGCGCCCGTCTGGAAGAACTACGGCAGCGTCGACGGCACCCTCTACGGCCTCTACTTCAAGGCCGCCCACAAGTCGACCGTGTGGTACAGCCCCGACGCCCTCGCCCAGGCCGGAGTCGAGCCGCCGAAGACCTACGACGAGATGCTGACGGCCGGACACACCGTCTCCGACTCCGGACTCGCCGCCTTCTCGGTGGCCGGCCAGGACGGCTGGACCCTCACCGACTGGTTCGAGAACGTCTACCTCTCCCAGGCCGGGCCCGAGAAGTACGACGCCCTCGCCGCTCACCGGCTGAAGTGGACCGACGCGAGCGTGGTCGAGGCGCTCACCACGCTCGGCAAGCTCTTCAAGGACAAGCAGCTGATCGCGGGCGGCCAGAAGGAGGCTCTGAACACCGACTTCCCGGGCTCGGTGGAGAAGGTGTTCGGACCCAAGCCGGAGGCCGCCATGGTCTACGAGGGCGACTTCGTCGCCGGGGTCGCCAAGGACCAGTTCGGCAAGACGATCGGCGAGGACGCGAACTTCTTCCCCTTCCCGGCGGTCGGGGGCGGCAAGGCGCCGGTGGTCAGCGGCGGTGACGCGGCGGTCGTCCTGAAGGACGGCAAGAATCAGAAGGCCGCCCAGGCCCTCCTGGAGTACCTGGCGACCCCCGAGGCCGCGGCCGTGTGGGCGAAGGCGGGCGGCTTCCTCTCCCCGAACAAGAGCCTCGACCTCGCCTCCTACGGCGACGACGTCACCCGCGCGACCGCCAAGTCCCTCGTGGCGGCCGGGGACTCCGTCCGCTTCGACATGTCGGACCAGGCCCCGGCGGCCTTCGGCGGCACCAAGGGCGCGGGCGAGTGGAAGCTCCTCCAGGACTTCCTGCGCGACCCGTCGGACCCGAAGGGGACCGCGGCGCGGCTGGAGGCCGCGGCGGCCCAGGCCTACAAGGGCTGACCGGTCATGACCGCGACCCTGGTGAAAGAGACCGGTCCGCCGCCCGTCGGCCTCGCCGAGCGCGCGCGGCGCTCGCGGCGGCGCGGCCGCGTCGTCGCCCTGCTGTTCGTCCTCCCCGCACTGCTCCTGCTCGGCGCGCTCGTCGTCTACCCCGTGCTGTTCTCCATCGGCCGCAGTCTCTTCGACGCGTCCGGCACCCGTTTCGTGGGCGGCGAGAACTACACCGAGATGTTCCGCGACCCGGCGACGGTCAAGGCCATCCGCAACACGGCGATCTGGGTCGTCGTGGCGCCGGCCCTGCTGACCGGCCTCGGCCTGATCCTGGCCGTGCTGGTGGAGAAGGTCCGCTGGGCCACGGCCTTCAAGCTCCTGCTGTTCATGCCGATGGCCGTGTCCTTCCTCGCGGCAGGCATCATCTTCCGGCTGGCCTACGACGAGGACCCCGACAAGGGCGTGCTGAACGCCGCCGTCGTCTCCGTCCACGACGCCTTCGAGGGCACGTCGTCGTACCCGACCGCCAGGGCCCGCGACGGCCAGGGCCTCACCAAGGAGGCGGACGGCTCCTACGGGACGAGCGCGAACGTGGCGCCGGGGCACACCGTGACGCTCGGCCTGGTCGGGGTGCTGCCCGACGACCTGCCCGGGGACGCCCGGCCGGCGTACGCGGCGGCGGGCCGCAAGGCCGCCCCCGACGAGCTGAGCGGCGTCGTCTACCTGGACTTCACCCCCGGTGGGGGAGGGGAACAGGGCAAGGTCGACCGGCGGGAGAGCGGGCTGCCGGGGATGAAGGTCGAGGCGGTGCGCGAAGGGAGGACGGTCGCCACGACGAGCACCGCGCCCGACGGCTCCTTCCGCTTCGAGGGGCTGGCCGACGGCTCGTACGGGCTGCGGCTGCCGGCGTCGAACTTCGCCCCGCCGTACGACGGGATCTCCTGGCTCGGGCCGGCGCTCGTCACACCGGCGATCATCGGGGCGTACCTGTGGATCTGGACCGGGTTCGCCATGGTGCTGATCGGCGCCGGTCTGTCGACACTGCCCCGGGACGCGCTGGAGGCGGCGCGGATGGACGGCGCCAACGAGTGGCAGATCTTCCGGCGGATCACGGTCCCGCTGCTGGCACCCGTGCTGACCGTGGTCTTCATCACCCTCGTGATCAACGTGATGAAGGTCTTCGACCTCGTCTACATCATCGCGCCCGGGCCCGTGCAGGAGGACGCGACCGTACTCGCGACGCAGATGTGGCTGGTGTCGTTCGGCGGCGGCAACAACCAGGGGCTGGGGAGCGCCCTGGGCGTGCTGCTCCTGCTGCTGGTCGTCCCCGCGATGGTCTTCAACGTCCGCCGCTTCCGAAGGAGTCAGCGATGAACGCCGTCAGGCGCGGGCTGGGCAACGGACTCGTCCAGGCCTTCCTCGTGGTCGTCGGGCTGGTGTGGATGACACCGCTGGCCGGCCTGTTCCTGTCGTCACTGCGATCCGCCGAGGACACCGCGAAGGGCGGCTGGTGGACGGTGTTCACCAGCCCCGGACAACTGTCCTTCGACAACTACTCGGCGCTGCTGGAGAACGCCGGTATCACCCAGGCGTTCTGGAACACCGTCCTGATCTCGGTGCCGACGACGGTGCTGGTCGTGGTCCTCGCGGCACTCGCCGGATACGCCTTCGCCTGGCTGGACTTCCCCGGACGGGAAGCGGTCTTCCTCGCCGTGGTGGCGCTGCTGGTGGTGCCCGTGCAGATCGGCCTGCTGCCGGTCGCCAAACTCTTCGGGCAACTCGGGCTGTTCGGCACCATCCCCGGTGTCGTGCTCTTCCACGTCGCCTACGGGCTGCCGTTCGCGGTGTTCCTGCTGCGCAACTACTTCGCCGAGATCCCGAAGGAGATGCTGGAGGCGGCGCGGATGGACGGCGGCAGCGAGTGGCGGATCTTCACACGCCTGGTGCTGCCGGTGGGACGCCCGGCCCTCGCCAGCCTGGCCATCTTCCAGTTCCTCTGGGTCTGGAACGACATGCTGGTGGCGCTGCTCTTCGCCGACAGTTCCTCACAGCCGCTGACCGTCGCCCTCCAGTCGCAGATACGGCAGTTCGGCAGCAACATCGACGTGCTGGCGCCGGGGGCGTTCCTGTCGCTGATCGTGCCGGTGGCGGTGTTCTTCGCGTTCCAACGGCACTTCGTGCAGGGGGTGATGGCGGGGTCGGTCAAGTAACGCGAGGAACCCGGGAAGAAGTGGGGCGGTGGAGGTCGACGAGAACCTCCACCGCCCCTTTCCGTCACGGCGAAGCCGGCGGGTACAGCGTGCGTGGGAGCTGGGAGGCGGCTGCCGCGTCCAGGAGCCACAGGGTGCGGGAGCGGCCGTGGGCGCCGGCCGCCGGGGCCTGGATCTCGCCCGCGCCCGAGAGGGCGATGGCGGCCGCCCGCGCCTTGTCCTCGCCGGCCGCGAGCAGCCACACCTCACGGGCCGACCGGATCGCCGGGAGGGTGAGGGTGACACGGGTCGGCGGGGGCTTGGGCGCGCCGCGGACGCCGACCACCGTGCGCTCGGTCTCCCGCACCGCCGGCAGCTCCGGGAAGAGCGAGGCGACGTGGGTGTCCGGACCGACGCCCAGCATCAGGACGTCGAAGGTGGGGACGGCGCCGTGGTTCTCGGGGCCGGCAGCCCGGGCCAGGTCCTCGGCGTAGGCGGCCGCGGCCGCCTCCACGTCGGTGCCGTACGGACCGTCGGACGCGGGCATGGCGTGCACGCGCTCGGGGTCCAGGGGGACGGAGTCCAGCAGCGCCTCGCGGGCCTGGGTGATGTTGCGCTCCGGGTCGCCCTCCGGCAGGAAGCGCTCGTCACCCCACCACAGGTCGAGCCGGCCCCAGTCGACGGCGTCCCGGGCCGGCGCGGCCGCGAGCGCGGCCAGCAGGCCGTTGCCGTTGCGGCCGCCGGTGAGGACCACGGACGCGTGACCCCGGGAGGCCTGCGCGTCCACGACCTTCGTGATCAGACGGGCCGCGGCGGCCTGCGCCATCAGGTCCTTGTCGTGGTGCACGACGAGCTGCGGAGCACTCACTTCGCCGTCGCCTTCTTCGCGGGGACCTTCCGGGCGGTCTTCTTCGCCGCCTGCTGCGCGGGCGCCTTCGCGGCCTCCTCGACGGGCGTCTCCACCGCGACCGGCTCCTCGGAAGCCGCCGGTTCCCCGGCGGCGGCCGACCGCTCGGAAACCGGCGGCTGTCCGGCGGCGGCGGTCTCCCGCTCCCCGGCGGTGGCCGACGCGTTCAGCCGCTCCACCCCGAACCGCAGCGCCGACGCGTACGTGTCGTCCGGGTCCAGCCGCCGCAGCTCCTCCGCGATCAGTTCGGCCGTGTCCCGGCGCTTGAGCGCCACCGCACGGTCGGGCTGGCCCTCGATGGAGAGGGTGGCCAGCGAACCGTCGGCCCGGTCCAGCACGATCGAGCCGCAGTCGGTGGCCATGCGCACCGCCGTGAGCCCGGGCCCGCCGGACAGCGAGCGCTTGACGGGGACGCCCAGCCGGTCGCCCAGCCACATCGCCAGCAGCTCGCAGCTCGGGTTGAACTCCTCGCCCTCCACCTCGACCGACTCCACCTCGCAGGTGATCTGGTCCAGGGCGGCGGCCAGCATGGAACGCCAGGGCGTGATGCGGGTCCACGACAGGTCGGTGTCGCCGGGGGTGTACGCCTTGGAACGGGCCACCAGGTCCCGTACCGGCTGCTCGGCGGCGTAGGTGTCGGTGACGCGGCGCTGGGCCAGCGCGCCCAGGGGGTCGGAGGCCGGGTCGAGGGGCGCGTTCACCGGCCACCAGACGACGACGGGCGCGTCCGGCAGCAGCAGGGGCAGCACCACCGACTGCGCGTGGTCGACCACCTCGCCGTACAGCCGCAGCACCACCGTCTCGCCGGTGCCGGCGTCCGCGCCGACCCGTACCTCGGCGTCCAGACGGGACTGGGTGCGGTCGCGGGGGGAGCGGGAGACGCGCTTGATGACCACGAGCGTGCGCGAGGGGTGCTCGTGCGAGGCGTCGTTCGCGGCCTTCAGGGCGTCGTACGCGTTCTCCTCGTCGGTGACGATCACCAGCGTGAGCACCATGCCCACGGCGGGTGTGCCGATCGCGCGCCGGCCCTGCACCAGCGCCTTGTTGATCTTGCTGGCCGTGGTGTCCGTGAGGTCTATCTTCATGGCCGGCGCCAGCTCCGTCCGTCTCGTTCGAGCATCTCGTCCGCCTCGACGGGCCCCCAGGTACCGGCCGGGTACTGCGCGGGCGTGCCGTTCGCGTCCCAGTACTCCTCGATCGGGTCGAGGATCTTCCAGGACAGCTCGACCTCCTCGGTGCGCGGGAAGAGGTTCGAGTCACCCAGCAGCACGTCGAGGATCAGCCGCTCGTACGCCTCGGGCGAGGACTCCGTGAACGACTCGCCGTAGGCGAAGTCCATCGACACGTCCCGGATCTCCATGGAGGTGCCGGGGACCTTCGAGCCGAAGCGGACCGTCACGCCCTCGTCGGGCTGGACGCGGATGACGATCGCGTTCTTGCCCAGCTCCTCCGTCGCCGTGTGGTCGAAGGGGGAGTGCGGGGCGCGCTGGAAGACCACCGCGATCTCGGTGACGCGCCGGCCGAGACGCTTGCCGGTGCGCAGATAGAAGGGGACGCCCGCCCAGCGGCGGTTGTCGACCTCCAGCTTGATGGCCGCGTACGTGTCGGTCTTCGACTGGGGGTCGATGCCCTCCTCCTGGAGGTAGCCGACCGCCTTCTCGCCGCCCTGCCAGCCGGCCGCGTACTGACCGCGCACGGTGTCCCGGCCCAGGTCCCTGGGCAGCCGCACGGCCCCCAGCACCTTGGTCTTCTCCGCGGCGAGCGCGTCCGCGTCGAAGGAGGCGGGCTCCTCCATCGCGGTGAGCGCCATCAGCTGGAGCAGGTGGTTCTGGATGACGTCACGGGCCGCGCCGATGCCGTCGTAGTACCCCGCCCGGCCGCCGATGCCGATGTCCTCGGCCATCGTGATCTGCACGTGGTCCACGAAGGACCGGTTCCAGATCGGCTCGAACATCGTGTTGGCGAAGCGCAGCGCCAGGATGTTCTGGACGGTCTCCTTGCCCAGGTAGTGGTCGATGCGGAAGACCTGGTCGGGGGCGAAGACCTCGTGGACGATCGCGTTGAGTTCCTCGGCCGACTTCAGGTCGTGGCCGAACGGCTTCTCGATGACCGCGCGCCGCCAGGAGCCGCCCCTCTGGTCCGCCAGACCGTGCTTCTTCAGCTGCTGGATGACCACCGGGAAGGCACCCGGGGGCACGGACAGGTAGAAGGCGAAGTTGCCGCCCGTGCCCTGCGCCTTGTCCAGCTCCTCGATGGTCGAGCGCAGCCGCTCGAAGGCGTCGTCGTCGTCGAAGGTGCCCTGGACGAAGCGCATGCCCTGGATGAGCTGCTGCCAGACCTCCTCGCGGAAGGGGGTGCGGGCGTGCTCCTTGACCGCGTCGTGGACCTCCTGGGCGAAGTCCTCGTTGGCCCACTCGCGGCGGGCGAAGCCGACCAGGGAGAAGCCCGGCGGCAGCAGGCCCCGGTTGGCGAGGTCGTAGACCGCGGGCATCAGCTTCTTACGTGACAAATCGCCCGTGACGCCGAAGATGACCAGGCCCGACGGCCCCGCGATACGCGGGAGCCGTCGGTCTGCGGGGTCACGCAGCGGGTTGCTGCTCGACAAGTTCTCAGCCCTCCGAAGGGGCGAGGCGCTCCAGCTCCGCCTCGGTCGACTTGAGCAGGTCGTTCCAGGAGGCCTCGAACTTCTCGACGCCCTCTTCCTCGAGGAGCTGGACGACGTCGTCGTAGGAGATGCCGAGCTTCTCCACCGCGTCGAGGTCGGCGCGGGCCTGCTCGTAGGTGCCGGCGATGGTGTTGCCGGTGATCTCGCCGTGGTCCTCGGTGGCGAACAGGGTCGCCTCCGGCATGGTGTTCACCGTGTTCGGCGCCACCAGGTCGACCACGTACAGGGTGTCCTTGTACGCCGGGTCCTTCACGCCGGTGGAGGCCCACAGCGGACGCTGCTTGTTGGCGCCCGCCTTCTCCAGGGCGCTCCAGCGGTCGGAGGTGAAGACCTCCTCGTACGCCTGGTAGGCCAGGCGCGCGTTGGCCACGCCGGCCTTGCCGCGGGCGGCCTTGGCCTCGTCGGTGCCGAGCGCGTCCAGCCGCTTGTCGATCTCGGTGTCCACGCGGGACACGAAGAAGGACGCCACCGAGTGGATCCCGGAGAGGTCCAGGCCCTTCTCGCGCGCCTTCTCCAGGCCCGCCAGGTAGGCGTCCATGACCTGGCGGTAGCGCTCCAGCGAGAAGATCAGCGTGACGTTGACGCTGATGCCGTGGGCGATGACCTCGGTGATGGCCGGCAGGCCGCCCATGGTGGCCGGGATCTTGATCAGCGTGTTCGGCCGGTCGACCAGCCAGGCCAGCTGCTTGGCCTCGGCGACCGTCGGCTTGGTGTGGTGCGCCAGACGCGGGTCGACCTCGATCGACACCCGGCCGTCCCGGCCGCCGGTGGCGTCGAAGACCGGCCGCAGGATGTCGGCGGCGTCCCGGACGTCCGCCGTCGTGATCATGCGGATGGCCTCTTCGACGGTGACCTTGCGGGCGGCGAGGTCCGACAGCTGCTGGTCGTAGCCGTCGCCCTGCGAGATCGCCTTCTGGAAGATCGACGGGTTGGTGGTGACGCCCACGACGTGCTGCTGGTCGATCAGCTCGGCGAGGTTGCCGGACGTGATCCGCTTGCGCGACAGGTCGTCCAGCCAGATCGCGACGCCTTCCTCGGAGAGGCGCTTGAGTGCGTCTGTCATGGAATTACATCTCCTACGTGTCGTGTATGGGCGTCAGCGCTGAGCGTCGGCCGCGGATTCCCCGGCCTGGGCGATCGATTCCCGCGCCTTCGCGGCGACGTTCTCGGCAGTGAAGCCGTACTCGCGGAAGAGGACCTTGCCGTCGGCCGAAGCACCGAAGTGCTCCAGGGAAACGATGCGGCCGGCGTCCCCGACGTACTTGTGCCAGGTGAGGCCGATCCCGGCCTCGACCGCGACGCGCGCCTTCACCGACGGCGGCAGCACGCTGTCCCGGTACCCCTGGTCCTGCTCCTCGAACCACTCCACGGACGGCATGGACACCACCCGCGTCGGCACCCCGTCGGCCTGGAGCCGCTCACGCGCCTCCACGGCCACGTGCACCTCGGAACCGGTGGCGATCAGGATGACCTGGGCGTCGCCGCCCTCCGCCTCGAAGAGCACGTAACCGCCGCGCGCCGCGTCCTCGTTGGGCTCGTACGTCGGAACGCCCTGGCGGGTCAGCGCGAGGCCGTGCGGGGCGCCCTTGCCGAAGACCTTGGTGTAGCGCCTGAGGATCTCGCGCCAGGCGATCGCGGTCTCGTTGGCGTCGGCCGGGCGGACCACGTTCAGGCCCGGGATGGCACGCAGGGAGGCCAGGTGCTCGACCGGCTGGTGGGTCGGGCCGTCCTCGCCGAGGCCGATGGAGTCGTGCGTCCACACGTACGTCACCGGCAGGTGCATCAGCGCCGACAGGCGCACCGCGTTGCGCATGTAGTCGGAGAAGACGAGGAACGTACCGCCGTAGACGCGCGTGTTCCCGTGCAGCGCGATGCCGTTCATCTCCGCGGCCATGGAGTGCTCGCGGATGCCGAAGTGGATCGTGCGGCCGTAGGGGTCGGCCTCCGGCAGCGGGTTGTCGGCGGGCAGGAACGACGACGTCTTGTCGATCGTGGTGTTGTTGGAGCCGGCCAGGTCGGCCGAGCCGCCCCACAGCTCGGGGATGACCGCGCCGAGCGCCTGGAGCACCTTGCCGGACGCGGCGCGGGTGGCGACGGCCTTGCCGGGCTCGAAGACCGGGAGCTTCTCCTCCCAGCCGGCGGGCAGCTCGCCCGCGGCGACGCGGTCGAACTCGGCGGCGCGCTCGGGGTTGTTGTCGCGCCACACCTGGAACGACTTCTCCCACTCGGCCTTCGCCTCCGCGCCGCGCTCCAGCGCCTTGCGGGTGTGGGCGATGACCTCGTCGGCGACCTCGAAGGTCCGCTCCGGGTCGAAGCCCAGGACGCGCTTGGTGGCCGCCACCTCGTCGTCGCCGAGCGCCGAGCCGTGCGCGGCCTCGGTGTTCTGCGCGTTCGGGGCCGGCCAGGCGATGATCGAGCGCATCGCGATGAAGGACGGCTTGTCCGTCACCTTCTTCGCTTCCTCGATCGCGTTGTAGATGGCGTGCGGGTCGAGGTCGCCGTCCGGCTTCGGGGCGACGCGCTGCACGTGCCAGCCGTACGCCTCGTAGCGCTTGACGGTGTCCTCCGAGACGGCCGTCTCGGTGTCGCCCTCGATCGAGATGTGGTTGTCGTCCCACAGCAGGACGAGGTTGCCGAGCTTCTGGTGGCCGGCCAGCGAGGACGCCTCGGCGGAGATGCCCTCCTGGAGGCAGCCGTCACCGGCGACGCAGTACACGAAGTGGTCGAAGGGGGACTCGCCGGCCGGGGCCTCCGGGTCGAACAGACCGCGCTCGTAGCGGGCGGCCATCGCCATGCCCACGGCGTTGGCGACACCCTGGCCGAGCGGGCCGGTCGTCGTCTCCACGCCCACGGTGTGGCCGTACTCGGGGTGACCCGGGGTCTTCGAACCCCACGTCCTGAAGGCCTTCAGGTCGTCCAGCTCCAGGCCGAAGCCGGCCAGGTACAGCTGGGTGTAGAGGGTCAGGGACGAGTGGCCCGCGGACAGCACGAAACGGTCGCGGCCGGCCCAGTCGGCGTCCGCGGGGTCGTGCCGCATCACCTTCTGGAAGAGGGTGTAGGCGGCAGGCGCCAGGCTCATCGCCGTACCCGGATGGCCGTTGCCGACCTTCTGTACGGCGTCGGCGGCCAGGACGCGGGCGGTGTCCACGGCCCGCTGGTCCAACTCGGTCCACTCGAGGTCTGTGGTGGTCGGCTTGGTGCTCACCCTGAGTCAGGGCTCCTCTCCACATGTCGAATACCGGCTGCTTCGGGCGCTCGCCCACCGGCTGCCGGTGCACTGGGTGCCCACCGGCCGCTGTCGAGCCTACCCCCGTGAAGACGTGCGTTTTTTCGGGTCGTCCCAGACTGCCGGGCCTCGGGGGGATCCGCCTGCCGACTGGCCCGAATCCCAGTCGGCACATGAATACGGAGCCGCTCATCCGACTGCTCAATCGAGCTTCAGTGCGACCGATGAGCGGGCTGCCGAGAGGGGTCCGGGCACACCCCCGAGGGGCCCCCGGGAACACGACCCCACCCCCGCGGAGGGCGAGGTATGGGCAACGTCTACAGTGGCGTGGTACGCGCGAGCCTTTACCGGGACTTCACACCGGGAGGCTTGCTGGGATGTCTCTGTCAGGGGTGTGCGTGACGGCCGTTGAATCCCGTCCAGCGGGGGTTATCGGGACGAGCCAGAGCCCGAGTCGGCGGCCGGTCGGGGCCCGCGTCAAGGCGTTCGTGGCGCTGACCAAGCCGCGGATCATCGAGTTGCTGCTGATCACCACCGTCCCGGTGATGTTCCTGGCGCAGCAGGGAGTGCCGGACCTCGGGCTGGTCCTGCTCACCTCCATCGGCGGCTACCTCTCCGCGGGCGGCGCCAACGCGCTCAACATGTACATCGACCGCGACATCGACGCGCTGATGGACCGCACCTCGCAGCGCCCGCTGGTCACCGGCATGGTCAGCCCGCGCGAGTGCCTCGTCTTCGGCATCACCCTCGCGGTCGTCTCGACGCTCCTGTTCGGCCTGACCGTCAACTGGCTGTCCGCCTGGCTCGCACTCGGCGCGCTCCTCTTCTACGTCGTCGTCTACACGATGATCCTCAAGCGCCGCACCTCGCAGAACATCGTGTGGGGTGGCATCGCGGGCTGCATGCCGGTGCTGATCGGCTGGTCGTCCGTGACGAACTCGCTGTCGTGGGCCCCGGTCGTCCTCTTCGCCGTCATCTTCTTCTGGACGCCGCCGCACTACTGGCCGCTGTCGATGAGGGTGAAGGAGGACTACGCGCGCGTGGGCGTGCCGATGCTGCCGGTCATCGCCTCGAACAAGGTCGTCGCCCGGCAGATCGTGATCTACAGCTGGGTGATGGTCGCCGTCTCGCTGCTGCTGACCCTGCTCGGCTACACCGGCTGGTTCTACACGGTGGTCGCGCTGGCGGCCGGCGGCTGGTGGCTGTGGGAGGCGCACGCCCTGCAGCAGCGCGCCAAGGCGGAGACCATGGGCGTGAAGCTGAAGGAGATGCGCCTGTTCCACTGGTCCATCACCTACGTCTCGCTGCTGTTCGTGGCGGTGGCGGTGGATCCCTTCCTCCGCTAGGCACCGGTCCTTCGAGAGCCCCCGTAGGGCTGGACGGCCGGGGTGCGTGGTCAAGGCCACGCACCCCGGCCGTCGCCGTTTGATCTACCCGTCGGTAGCATCCTGACCATGGCAGACACCAAGCAGGTTGACGCGAAGGACGGGCGCAAGGTGGCCCGGCTCGCCAAGCGGATCAGCACCTTCTCCACGGCGCACGGCGGCGCCGAGGGCCAGGTCGCGTACCTCGGGGAACGCGGCGCCCGGATCGTGCTGGTCGGCGAGGACGGCGGCTGGGGCGACCTGGTGGCGCCCTCGGTGGAGATCGCTCGCAAGGCGGTGGAGAAGGCCGGGATCACCGTCCACGATGCCTTCGACGGCGAGTTCGCGGCCAAGGTGAAGACGGGGCCGTACGAGTGGACGCGCATGGCCGGGATCCAGGTCGGCGGTCCGTCCAACACCTGAGAGGCGCATGAGCAACACCTGACACCGGGTTCACCCGTTAGGCCGTGTGAGGAGTACGCCCAGCACACGGTCCAGCCGACGGGGGTCCCGGATGATCGAAACGCCGTCCCTGGTGGACCAGTACTGCCACGGCGTCCTGAGAACGGAGCTGGGCCTCGGCACCTTCGAGGCCCAGCTGGCCCGCACCGAGGGCCCGCCCGCCCCCGGCACCACCCTCTTCGACACCCAGACGGGTTTCGCGGTACGGCGCTGGTGCCCCCCGCTCCTCGGCCTGGAGCCGCACTGTCCGCCCGTCCGCTATCTCGCCCGGCGCCGGGAACTCGGCGTGCTGGAGGCGGGCCGTCGCCTGCTGCGCGGCAGCGGCATCACGACATATCTCGTCGACACCGGCCTGCCCGGCGATCTCACGGGCCCCGACGAGCTCGCGTCCGCGGGCGGCGCACAGGCCCGCGAGATCGTGCGCCTGGAACTCCTCGCCGAACAGGTCGCCGACACCTCCGGCACCGTCGAGTCCTTCCTCGCCAACCTCGCCGAGGCCGTGCACGGCGCCGCCGCGCACGCCGTCGCCTTCACGTCCGTGGCCGGTGTCCGGCACGGTCTCGCGCTCGCGCCGGAGCCGCCCGGGCCGGGGGAGGTGCGCGGCGCGGCCGGCCGCTGGCTGGCCGCACGCGCGGTCGGCGGCGAGCTGAGCGACCCGGTGCTGCTACGGCACCTGCTGTGGATCGCCGTCGCCTCGGGGCTGCCGCTCCAGCTGCACGCGGGGCTCGGCGCGCCGGACCTGCGCATCGACCGCACGGACCCGGTCCTCCTGACCGACTTCGTGCGCGCGACGGCCGGCCTCGGCACGGACCTGGTCCTGCTGCACGGCTACCCCTACCACCGCCACGCCGCCCACCTCGCGGGCGTCTTCCCGCACGTCTACGCCGACTCCGGCGCCGCCCTCGTACGCACCGGCGCCCGCGCGGCGACGATCCTCGCGGAGACCCTGGAGCTGGCCCCCTTCGGCAAGATCCTCTTCTCCACCGGCGCCCGGGGCCTGCCCGAACTGCACGTGGTGGGCGCCCGTCTCTTCCGTGAGGCGCTGGGGCGCGTGCTGGGCACCTGGGTCGCGGAGGGCGCGTGGTCGCTGGCGGACGCGCAGCGGGTCGCGGGGCTGGTCGCGGCGGGCAACGCGCGCAGGGTGTACGGGCTGGACTGACGGGCCGGGACGGGCCCCGCCGCTACGGAGCCGTTGCGTCCTACACGCGGGAGGCGAGCGTCGCCTCGGCCGCGGGACCGGTCGGGTCCGGCCCCGTCCCCGGGCGTTCCCGCAGGGCCAGGACCACCCGCACGACCGCGATCCACACCAGGGCCGAGCCGAGCATGTGCAGACCGACCAGGACCTCGGGGAGGTCCGTGAAGTACTGGACGTAGCCGATGACGCCCTGGGCGAGCAGGACCACGAACAGCTCGCGGGTGCGGTGCAGCGGCCCCTCGGGGGCGTCGACCGCCTTGAGGACGAACCACAGGGCGAACGTGAGCGACACCACGATCCAGGCCAGTACGGCGTGCACCTTGCTGACCGTCTCCCAGTCGAGCGGCATCCGCTCGACCTCGCTGGAGTCGCCCGCGTGCGGACCCGCGCCGGTCACGACCGTGCCGACCAGGATCAGCAGGACCGAGGCCGCGACCAGGCACCACACCAGCTGCTGCACGGACCTGCCGACCAGCGGACGGGGCGCCGTGTCTGCCTCCCGTGTGCGCTGCCACATGACCGTGGCGATCGCGATCAGCGCCGACGTCGCCACGAAGTGCGCCGCGACCGTGTACGGGTTGAGGCCGACGAGGACCACGATCCCGCCGAGGACCGCGTTGCTCATCACGACCCAGAACTGCGCCCAGCCCAGCCGGGTCAGGCCGCGCCGGTAGGGCTTCTCCGAGCGCGCGGCGATGATCGCCCAGCCGACCGCGGCGCACAGGACGTACGTCAGCATGCGGTTGCCGAACTCGATGGCGCCGTGGACGCCCATCGCGCTGGTGGCGGTGAGGGAGTCGGCGGTGCACTTGGGCCAGGTCGGGCAGCCGAGTCCGGACCCGGTGAGCCGCACCGCACCGCCGGTGACCACGATGACCACCGACATCACGAGCGCGGCGAGGGCCGCTCGCCGGACCGTCCGGGGGGTGGGGGTCCAGCGTTCGGCGATGAAGGCGAGGGGGTTGCGGACGGCCGCTACGGCGTCGGCGCGGGTCACGTTTGGCACGCGTTCCATCGTAGGGGGCCGCTTGTGCATGCGTTCACGAGGGGTGCCGGTGGCTCATTCCCACCGGAAGAACCTGCCGGCCGCCGCCAGACCCACCACCGCCCACACGGCCAGGATCCCCAGGTCGCCCCACGGCATCCCGGCCCCGTGCTGGAGCACGTCCCGCAGGCCGTCGGAGAGGGCGGAGATCGGCAGCAGGGCCAGGACGTCCTGGGCGCCCGCCGGGAACCTGTCCAGCGGGACGATGACCCCGCCGCCGACCAGGAGCAGCAGGAAGACCAGGTTGGCTGCGGCCAGCGTCGCCTCCGCCCTGAGCGTGCCCGCCATGAGCAGGCCGAGACCCGAGAAGGCGGCGGTGCCGAGGACCAGCAGAAGCAGGACCGCGAACGGGTTGCCCTGCGGCGACCAGCCCAGCGCGAACGCGATCACCGTCAGCAGCACGACCTGGAGGACCTCCGTGACCAGCACGGACAGCGTCTTGGCGGTCATCAGGCCCCAGCGGGGGAGCGGGGAGGACGCCAGCCGCTTCAGGACGCCGTAACGGCGTTCGAAGCCGGTCCCGATCGCCTGGCCGGTGAACGCGGTCGACATCACGGCGAGCGCGAGGATCCCGGGGGCGAGGAAGTCGACCGCCTCGCCCTTGCCCGTGTCGACGATGTCCACCGAGCCGAACAGCACCAGCAGCAGCGTCGGGATGACGACGGTGAGCAGCAGCTGCTCGCCGTTGCGCAGGAGCATCTTCGTCTCCAGCGCCGCCTGGGCCGCGATCATGCGCGGCAGGGGGGCCGCGCCCGGCTCGGGGGTGTAGGTGCCGGTGGTGGTCACGAGCGCAGCTCCTTGCCGGTCAGTTCCAGGAACACGTCCTCCAGGGTGTGCCGCTCCACCGAGATCCGGTCCGGCATCACCCCGTGCTGCGCGCACCAGGAGGTCACCGTCGCCAGCAGCTGGGGGTCGATCTTGCCGATCACCCGGTACGAGCCCGGCGTCAGTTCGGCGGCGGAGGAGTCCGCGGGCAGCGCCTTGAGCAGGGAGCCGACGTCCAGGCCGGGGCGGCCGGTGAAGCGGAGGGTGTTCTCGGCGCCGCCGCGGCACAGCTCCTCGGGGGAGCCCTGGGCGATGACCCGGCCCGCGTCGATGATCGCCACGTCGTCGGCGAGCTGTTCCGCCTCGTCCATGTAGTGGGTGGTCAGGATGACCGAGACACCGTCGGTGCGCAGGTCGCGGACCAGGTCCCAGGTGGCGCGCCGGGCCTGCGGGTCGAGTCCGGCCGTCGGCTCGTCCAGGAACACCAGCTCCGGGCGCCCCACGACGGCCATCGCCAGCGCGAGCCGCTGCTGCTGCCCGCCCGACAGCCGCCGGTACGTCGTCCGGCCGCAGCCGCCGAGCCCGAGCCGTTCGATCAGCGCGTCCACGTCCAGGGGGCGGGCATGCAGCCTGGCGATGTGCCGCAGCATCTCGTCGGCCCTGGCGCCCGAGTACACGCCCCCGGACTGGAGCATCACGCCGATCCGGGGGTGCAGCTCGCGGGCCTGTCTCACCGGATCGAGGCCGAGGACGCGCACGGTGCCGGAGTCCGGCTCGCGGTACCCCTCGCAGGTCTCGATCGTCGTCGTCTTGCCGGCGCCGTTGGGACCGAGGACGGCGGTGACGCCCGGCCGGGCCGTCAGGTCGAGGCCGTCCACAGCGGTCTTCGTCCCGTACCGCTTCACCAGGGCCTGGATCCGGACGACAGGCTCAGTTCGCATGGGTCCAGAGTCTAGGTTCGCGGGCGGGGGCTCAGGTCGGCGGGTGCGGGATCCACCCCCCCGGGGGCGCGGCCGGGTGCCGGGCGGGCGGATGCGCGATCCCCTCTTGTCGGGGCCGGTGCAGCGGCAGCCACCGCTCGGCGCAGGCCACCGCGTCCGCGACCGGGAACGGGCGCGCGTCGGCCGCGCCCACCCCGCCCCGTACGACCGGACGGTCCCGTTCGACGTCATGGCCGAGCTCGTCGAACCGGTCGGCGTCGACGGCCACCTCGGTGACGACCTCCCACCCGCCTCCGGGCGCGGGCCGGCCCACCGCCACGAGAGGCGACTCGATGCGGTATTCCGCCCGGTGGAAACTGGTGCAGCCGTCGTAGCCCGCGCCCGGCAGCAGGACGCGCGCGCCGGCTTCTCCAGCCGGGCGAGGGGGCTGCTCCCGATCTCCGCCGCGCGCGGGCCGAGCGCCGACGAGGAGGGTTTCTCCCGGTTCGTCACCCAGTCGGCGCAGCTCGGCGGCGAGGGTGTCGCGGGTGACAAGTGGGCCGGTCGGAGGGGGTGTGGGCAGGGTTCCGGAGTGTCCTCGAAGCGGGCCTTGGAGGCCGGTGGTTCCCCCGCCGCTCCGATGGACCGGTGATCGTTTCCGCAGGTCAGATTAGGTATGCCTAAGTGACGCAGCGCACCATCCGCCGGTCCGAACGCGGCTTGCCTGCCTCCGAGGAATTACGCAACAATGGCGTTGTGAAAAACGTCGGCGAGGCTCGGGCGACCCCCACGGGGGCCCCTCAGGAGGAGCTAGCGACCGGTGAGCGCTCGACGCGCAACCGGGTCGCGCGGTCCATCCTGGACCACGGGCCGTCGACCGTCACCGAACTGGCCGGACGGCTGGGGCTGACCCCGGCCGCCGTGCGCCGGCACCTCGACGCGCTGGTCGCCGACGACGTCGTGCAGGCCCGCGAGCAGCGGGTGTACGGAGCGCGGACCCGCGGACGCCCCGCCAAGGTCTTCGCCCTCACCGACTGTGGCCGCGACGCCTTCGACCAGTCGTACGACAAGCTCGCCGCGGACGCGCTCCGCTGGATCCAGCAGCAGCTCGGCGGGGACGAGGCAGTCGTCGCCTTCGCGCGCGCGAGGATCGCCGAGCAGGCCGCCGCGTACCGCGAGGCGATCGAGGCCGCCGCCCCCGAGGAGCGCACAGAAGCGCTGGCCAAGGCCCTGAGCGCGGACGGGTACGCTGCTACGGCGCGCAGCGCACCGGTCGGCGAGCAGCTGTGCCAGCACCACTGCCCGGTCGCCCACGTCGCGGAGAAGTTCCCGCAACTCTGCGAGGCGGAGACCGAGATCTTCTCCAAGCTGCTCGGAACGCACGTCCAGCGACTGGCGACCATCGCCCACGGCGACGGCGTCTGCACGACGTTCATCCCCAAGATTTCCCACACCGCATCTGCAAGCACGGCCGGGAGGAACCCCGCATGACTCTCCCCACGGAGACTGCCCACCCCGAACTCGAGGGCCTGGGCAAGTACGAATACGGCTGGGCCGACTCCGACACGGCCGGCGCCTCTGCGAAGCGCGGCATCAACGAGGACGTCGTCCGCGACATCTCGGCGAAGAAGAACGAGCCGGAGTGGATGACCAAGCTCCGTCTCAAGGGCCTGAAGCTCTTCGAGAAGAAGCCCATGCCGAACTGGGGCTCGGACCTGTCGGGCATCGACTTCGACAACATCAAGTACTTCGTGCGCTCCACGGAGAAGCAGGCGGAGTCCTGGGAGGACCTGCCCGAGGACATCAAGAACACGTACGACAAGCTCGGCATCCCCGAGGCGGAGAAGCAGCGCCTCGTGGCCGGTGTCGCGGCCCAGTACGAGTCGGAGGTCGTCTACCACCAGATCCGCGAGGACCTGGAGGAGCAGGGCGTCATCTTCCTGGACACCGACACCGCGCTGAAGGAGCACCCCGAGCTCTTCAAGGAGTACTTCGGCACCGTCATCCCGGTCGGCGACAACAAGTTCGCGTCGCTGAACACCGCCGTCTGGTCCGGCGGCTCCTTCATCTACGTGCCGCCCGGCGTGCACGTCGAGATCCCGCTCCAGGCCTACTTCCGCATCAACACGGAGAACATGGGCCAGTTCGAGCGGACCCTGATCATCGTCGACGAGGGTGCCTACGTGCACTACGTCGAGGGCTGCACCGCCCCGATCTACAAGTCGGACTCGCTGCACTCCGCGGTCGTCGAGATCATCGTCAAGAAGAACGCCCGCTGCCGCTACACGACCATCCAGAACTGGTCGAACAACGTCTACAACCTGGTCACCAAGCGCGCCGTGGCGTACGAGGGCGCGACCATGGAGTGGATCGACGGCAACATCGGCTCCAAGGTGACGATGAAGTACCCGGCCGTCTACCTGATGGGCGAGCACGCCAAGGGCGAGACCCTCTCCATCGCCTTCGCGGGCGAGGGCCAGCACCAGGACGCCGGCTCCAAGATGGTCCACATGGCGCCCAACACCTCGTCCAACATCGTGTCGAAGTCCGTCGCCCGCGGCGGCGGCCGCACCTCGTACCGCGGTCTGGTCGAGATCGGCGAGGGCGCCCACGGCTCGAAGTCCAACGTGCTGTGCGACGCGCTGCTCGTCGACACCATCTCCCGGTCCGACACGTACCCGTACGTCGACGTCCGCGAGGACGACGTGTCCATGGGGCACGAGGCGACCGTCTCCAAGGTCTCCGAGGACCAGCTCTTCTACCTGATGAGCCGTGGTCTCTCCGAGTTCGAGGCGATGGCCATGATCGTGCGCGGCTTCGTCGAGCCCATCGCGAAGGAGCTGCCCATGGAGTACGCCCTGGAGCTCAACCGGCTGATCGAGCTGCAGATGGAAGGCGCGGTCGGTTAGGACCCGCCCCCCAGCAGACGCCAGATTTCTTGACGTAGGAAGAGAGCAGACCGACAGCCATGGCTGAGGCTCAGAACATCCCCGTGGGCTCCACCACCGCGGGCCAGATCGCGGTGGCCGCAGAGTCCACCGTCGCCACGCGCATGAGCGCGCCCCCCTCCTTCGACGTGGCGGACTTCCCCGTCCCGCACGGCCGCGAGGAGGAGTGGCGGTTCACCCCGCTGGAGCGGCTGCGCGGCCTGCACGACGGCACCGCGGTCGCCACCGGCGATGGCGTGAAGGTCGACATCCAGGCCCCCGAGGGCGTCACCGTCGAGACCGTCGGCCGTGACGACGCGCGGCTCGGCAGGGCCGGCACCCCCGTGGACCGCGTCGCCGCCCAGGCCTACTCGGCGTTCGAGAAGGCCGGTGTCGTCACCGTCCCCAAGGAGGCGGTGCTCACCGAGCCGATCCGCATCGCCGTGCACGGCGAGGGCGGGGTCGCCTACGGCCACCAGGTCATCGAGCTGGGAGCCTTCGCCGAGGCCGTCGTCGTCATCGACCACACCGGTGACGCCGTGCTCGCCGCCAACGTCGACTACGTCCTGGGCGACGGTGCCAAGCTGACCGTCGTCTCCGTCCAGGACTGGGACGACAAGGCCGTCCACGTCGGCCAGCACAACGCGCTGGTCGGCCGGGACGCCACCTTCAAGTCGTTCGTCGTCACCTTCGGCGGCGACCTCGTCCGTCTCCACCCGCGCGTCCAGTACGCGGGCACCGGCGGCGAGGCCGAGCTCTTCGGCCTGTACTTCACGGACGCCGGCCAGCACCAGGAGCACCGTCTCCTCGTCGACCACAACACCCCGCACTGCAAGTCGAACGTCGCCTACAAGGGCGCGCTCCAGGGCGACGGCGCCCACGCGGTGTGGATCGGCGACGTCCTCATCGAGGCCAAGGCCGAAGGCACGGACACGTACGAGATGAACCGGAACCTGGTGCTGACCGACGGCGCCCGGGTCGACTCCGTACCGAACCTGGAGATCGAGACCGGCGAGATCGTCGGCGCCGGTCACGCCTCCGCCACCGGCCGCTTCGACGACGAGCAGCTCTTCTACCTGATGGCCCGCGGCATCCCCGCCCACGAGGCCCGTCGCCTGGTGGTCCGCGGCTTCTTCGCCGAACTCGTCCAGCAGATCGGTGTCGACGACATCGAGGAGCGCCTCCTCGTGAAGATCGACGAGGAGCTGGAGGCGTCGGTCTGATGACCACCTTCGTACGCGTCTGCGGGCTGGGCGAGCTGGAGGAGGACACCCCGAAGCGGGTGGAACTCGACGGCACGCCGGTCTCGGTCGTCCGTACCGAGGGGGAGGTGTTCGCCATCCACGACATCTGCTCCCACGCGAACGTCTCGCTCTCCGAGGGCGAGGTGGAGGACTGCCAGATCGAGTGCTGGCTGCACGGCTCCGCGTTCGACCTCCGCACCGGCAAGCCGTCCGGCCTTCCCGCGACGCGCCCCGTCCCCGTATACCCCGTAAAGATCGAAGGGGACGACGTGCTCGTCTCCCTCACCCAGGAGTCCTGAGGCACCCATGGCAACGCTTGAAATCCGAGACCTGCACGTCACCGTCGAGGCCGACAACGCCACGAAGGAGATCCTCAAGGGCGTCGACCTCACCGTGAAGCAGGGCGAGACGCACGCCATCATGGGCCCCAACGGCTCCGGCAAGTCGACCCTCGCCTATTCGCTCGCGGGTCACCCGAAGTACACGATCACCGGCGGCACCGTCACCCTCGACGGCGAGGACGTCCTGGAGATGTCCGTCGACGAGCGGGCCCGCGCCGGCCTCTTCCTGGCGATGCAGTACCCGGTCGAGGTCCCCGGCGTCTCGGTCTCCAACTTCCTGCGCACCTCCGCCACCGCCATCCGCGGCGAGGCCCCCAAGCTGCGTACCTGGGTCAAGGAGGTCAAGGAGGCCATGGAGCGCCTCAACATGGATCCCTCCTTCGCCGAGCGCAACGTCAACGAGGGCTTCTCCGGCGGCGAGAAGAAGCGCCACGAGATCCTCCAGCTCGAACTGCTCAAGCCGAAGGTCGCGATCCTCGACGAGACCGACTCCGGCCTCGACGTCGACGCGCTCCGGGTCGTCTCCGAGGGCGTCAACCGCGTCCGCGAGACCGGCGAGGTCGGCACCCTGCTGATCACGCACTACACGCGCATCCTGCGCTACATCAAGCCCGACCAGGTCCACGTCTTCTCCGGCGGTCGCATCGTCGAGTCCGGCGGGGCCGAACTCGCCGACAAGCTGGAGAACGAGGGCTACGAGGCGTACACGAAGGGTGGCGCATCCGCGTGACACAGCTGCCGGGCCTCCTCGACACCGAGGCGATCCGCAAGGACTTCCCCATCCTGGACCGACTGGTCCACGACGACCGGAAGCTCGTGTACCTGGACAACGCGGCGACCTCGCAGAAGCCGCGCCAGGTGCTGGACGCCCTGAACGAGTACTACGAGCGGTACAACGCCAACGTCCACCGCGGTGTGCATGTGCTCGCCGAGGAGGCCACGGCGCTGTACGAGGGCGCGCGCGACAAGGTCGCGGAGTTCATCAACGCGCCCAGCCGCAACGAGGTGATCTTCACCAAGAACGCCTCGGAGTCGCTGAACCTCGTCGCGAACATGCTGGGCTGGGCCGACGAGCCCTACCGCGTGGACGCCGAGACCGAGATCGTCATCACGGAGATGGAGCACCACTCCAACATCGTGCCCTGGCAGCTGCTGTCGCAGCGCACGGGCGCGAAGCTGAAGTGGTTCGGCCTCACGGACGACGGCCGTCTCGACCTGTCGAACATCGACGAGATCATCACGGAGAAGACGAAGATCGTCTCCTTCGTCCTGGTGTCGAACATCCTCGGCACGCTGAACCCGGTCGAGGCGATAGTGCGCCGTGCGCAGGAGGTCGGGGCCCTGGTCCTGATCGACGCCTCGCAGGCGGCGCCGCACATGCCCCTCGACGTCCAGGCCCTCCAGGCCGACTTCGTGGCCTTCACCGGCCACAAGATGTGCGGCCCGACGGGCATCGGCGTCCTCTGGGGCCGCCAGGAACTCCTCGAGGACCTGCCCCCCTTCCTGGGCGGCGGCGAGATGATCGAGACCGTGTCGATGCACTCGTCGACGTACGCCCCGGCGCCCCACAAGTTCGAGGCGGGCACGCCCCCGGTCGCGCAGGCGGTCGGCCTGGGCGCGGCGATCGACTACCTGACCTCGGTCGGCATGGACAAGATCCTCGCCCATGAGCACGCGCTCACCGAGTACGCGGTGCGGAGGCTGAGCGAGGTCCCCGACCTGCGCATCATCGGCCCCACCACGGCCGAGGACCGGGGCGCGGCGATCTCCTTCACGCTGGGCGACATCCACCCGCACGACGTGGGCCAGGTACTGGACGAGCAGGGCATAGCGGTCCGGGTGGGTCACCACTGCGCCCGCCCCGTCTGCCTGCGCTACGGAATTCCCGCGACCACGCGAGCGTCGTTCTATCTGTACTCCACGCCTGCCGAGGTCGACGCGCTGGTCGAGGGGCTGGAGCACGTACGGAACTTCTTCGGCTGAGGGGCGTGCTGACAAGGTGAAACTGGACTCCATGTACCAGGAAGTCATCCTGGACCACTACAAGAACCCGCACGGGCGGGGCTTGCGGGATGGCGACGCCGAGGTGCACCACGTCAACCCGACGTGCGGCGACGAGATCACTCTGCGCGTGAAGTACGACGGCACCACGATCGAGGACGTCTCGTACGAGGGCCAGGGCTGCTCCATCAGCCAGGCGAGCGCCTCCGTGCTGAACGAGCTCCTCGTCGGCAAGGACCTGCCCGAGGCGCGGAGGATCCAGGAGACCTTCCTGGAGCTGATGCAGTCCAAGGGCCGGATCGAACCGGACGACGCGATGGAGGAGGTGCTGGAGGACGCGGTCGCGTTCGCCGGTGTCTCCAAGTACCCGGCACGGGTCAAGTGCGCCCTCCTGAGCTGGATGGCGTGGAAGGACGCGACGGCCCAGGCGCTGGGCGCCGACGCCGAAAGGAAGACGGCATGAGCGAGACCGTTGAGATGAAGCCGGCCTCGGAGGAGGAACTCCGCGAGGCGCTGTACGACGTCGTCGACCCCGAGCTGGGCATCGACGTCGTCAACCTCGGCCTGATCTACGGCATCCACATCGACGACGCGAACATCGCGACGATCGACATGACCCTGACCTCGGCGGCCTGCCCGCTGACCGACGTCATCGAGGACCAGGCCAAGTCCGCCACGGACGGTCTGGTCAGCGAGCTGCGCATCAACTGGGTCTGGATGCCGCCGTGGGGCCCGGACAAGATCACGGACGACGGCCGTGAGCAGCTTCGGGCGCTCGGCTTCAACGTCTGAGGTCCACCGGCAGAGGAGAGCGGCGGCACCCCTGGGGTGCCGCCGCTCTTCCGCGTTCGCGTACCGGGCTCAGGCGAGCCCCTCCACCAGCCGGAAGGCCGAGTCGGCGCGGTACTGGCCGCCGTACTCGTAGCGCTCCAGCTTCAGCTGGAAGCGATCGTGACGGAGGAAGTAACCCGGGTAGTTCACCGACTCCAGCGCGATCGCGCCCGAGTAGGAGGAGGCGCGGGCGCAGAAGGTGGCGTCCTGCTGGAAGAGGGACGACCCGTCGTTGCGCTGCTTGACCAGGACGAAGCTGCGGTGGCGCAGGTAGGTGCCGTCCGAGGTGACGAAGGAGTGGCAGGAGGAGTCGGCGAGGCCCTTGACCAACGTGAAGGTGGAGTCCTCCCGTTGCTCGGGTCCGGAGCCGATCACATCGAGCCGGACGTAGCCGTTGCTCAGGTGCCAGTAGCGGTCGGGGTAGTTGACCGACTGCACGGACCGCCGCACGACGGCCGGCCGGGAACCGGGCGCGCCCTTGGTCGGCGACGCCGCCGGCGCGGACGGCGTGGCAGACGTACGCGGTGACGAACTGCCCTGCGGGCGCGGCGAGGCGGACGCCGAGGCCGACGCGGACGGCGACGGGCTCCTGTTCCCGGCCGACGGCGAGGGAGAGCCGCTCGCGGACGGCGAGGCGAAGGAGATCAGCCCCGAGGAGGTCTCCTTGTCGGACGTCGTCCGCCCCTGACGAGCGGCCGACGTCCCGTCAGCGGGCTGGTCGTTGAAGGCGATTGCCGTCACGCAGGCCACGATGGTGGCCAGGGCGAGCGCGCCGGCCAGCCACAGCCGTCGCGTTCCGGGTGCCCGGGAGGTGTCCGGGGCCCAACCGTTCTCCCAAGGGTGCTCCAGGGAAGGCCGGGACTTGTTGTCTGGCATGCGCTGTTCCTCTCGCGGCGCCCCTGACGGCGGCCGCGGCTGCGATGGCCCGGTGTGTGAACGGTGAAACAGTAGTGGACGGTGTGACTCGCGAGTAGCTGTTTGGGCGAGCGGTTTCCATAACGTTTTCTCACCGCCCGCCACATGACGTGAGACGCCGTCAGGTGCCCCCGCCCATCGGTGTGTACGCGCGTACACATGGGATACGTGACGCTCGCCGGAGCCATCGCGGCCGAGGTGGCCGCGACGACCGCCATGAAGTACAGCCAGGGCTTCACCAGGCTCTGGCCCTCCCTCCTGACGGCCCTCGGCTATGTCGTCTCCTTCCTCCTGCTCTCCCAGACCCTGAAGTCCGTCGGGATCGGCACGGCCTACGCGATCTGGTCCGGCGTCGGCACCGCGACGATCGCCGTCCTCGGCCTCGTACTCTTCGACGAGGCCCTCACCCTCACCCGGATCACCGGCATCCTGCTGATCGTCGGGGGAGTGGTGGTCCTGAATCTCGGCGGCGCCCACTGATGCCCGGCCGCCCACCCCCGACCGCCGGCGCTTGTTGCACCGCCCCGCCCCGCCCGCACCCCCACCGCCGCCGAGTGGGCCGAGGAGCCGGGGCCCCGGCCACCGCTGACACCGCCTCCGCACTCCCCACCGGTCGCGCTCCATCGCCGCCCAGTGGGTCGAGGCCCGCGGTCCCCTGACCACCGCCGACGCCGCCTCCGCACCCCCCCACCGGTCGCGCCCCCGACTCCCCCCGGCCCGCACCCAGCCCCCACCCCGCCCGCCACCTGAGACACCGCCCCACTGGTTGGCCTCCGCGCCCTCCCGCCGGTTAGGTTTCCCTCATGACCGACACCACTGCTCCTCGCACCACCGGCGCCGCGGCGGCCGGGCTCGCCACCATCGCCGCCGACGGCACGATTCTCGACACCTGGTTCCCCGCGCCCGAGCTGGTCGCGGAGCCCGGCCCCTCCGGCACCGAGCGGCTGTCCGCCGAGCGTGCCGCGGAGCTGCTCGGCGGAGGCGCGACCGCGGCGATCGGCCCGGACGCCCGCCGGGGTGTCGAGGTGGTCGCGGTCCGCACGGTCATCTCCTCCCTCGACGAGAAGCCGATCGACGCCCACGACGTCTACCTGCGCCTGCACCTTCTCTCCCACCGCCTGGTCAAGCCGCACGGCCAGAGCCTCGACGGCATGTTCGGCTTCCTCGCCAACGTCGCCTGGACCTCCCTCGGCCCGGTCGCGGTCGACGACATCGACAAGGTCCGCCTCAACGCGCGCGCCGAGGGCCTGCACCTCCAGGTGACGTCGATCGACAAGTTCCCGCGCATGACGGACTACGTGGCTCCCAAGGGCGTCCGCATCGCCGACGCCGACCGCGTCCGCCTCGGCGCGCACCTCGCCGCGGGCACGACCGTGATGCACGAGGGCTTCGTCAACTTCAACGCGGGCACGCTCGGCACGTCGATGGTCGAGGGCCGTATCTCGGCCGGCGTGGTCGTCGGCGACGGCTCGGACATCGGCGGCGGCGCCTCCACCATGGGCACCCTCTCCGGCGGCGGCAACGTGATCATCTCCATCGGCGAGCGCTGCCTCATCGGCGCCGAGGCGGGCGTCGGCATCGCCCTCGGCGACGAGTGCGTGGTCGAGGCCGGCCTCTACATCACCGCGGGCACCCGCGTGACGATGCCCGACGGCCAGATCGTCAAGGCCCGCGAACTCTCCGGCGCCTCCAACATCCTCTTCCGCCGCAACTCGGTCACCGGCACGGTCGAGGCCCGCCCGAACAACGCGGTGTGGGGCGGCCTGAACGAGATCCTGCACAGCCACAACTGATCACGGGCGGCCGTGACCTGCGGCTGCCTTATCGATCAACGCCGTGACCTGCTGCTGAGCTGTCGGCAGTTGTCGACGTTGGTCACCATTGAGCGCCCTTCCACGGCCCGAGGACGGCCCGGGAGGGCGCTCGTGCATGACTACCGCCCTAGGAGTTCGATTACGCCCGCCCCTGCTGCCGCCGTCGGCTGATCCGACGGCCGCCCAGGGGCGCCGCTGTGTGCTGTCGTCCAGTCTCGTTGATGTCACTGCGGATGTCAGAAGTCGCGCTGTGGGCAGCAGCTAGCGGTTGATCGGGATCTCATGGACGATCTAGCAGTGAGCGGTGGGCACCACGATGTCTCGGATTCGCCGGCGACCCCGGGCTATGCGTAAACGAGATGGTTCCCGGGACCGCGTGGACTACCGTGTAGTTATGAGTCGTTGTACAGCCCCACGCCAGGGGCATCGGACCGCCAGCGGACGTGCGGCGTGCCCCGCGTGCGGCGGCGGAGGCTACGGGTACTCATCGCCCCGGTCCTATTACCCGCCGTCGGCTTACACGTTGCGGAACACAGGCGGGGGCGGCGCTACCAGTGGGGGCAGTTCCAGTAGCGGCCGAACGCGGGCGCCTTGGTCACCAAGCACCTCCTCCGTGACTTACACGGCTGCCGAGGTGAAGGGGCTGGCTCCTGTTCGCGACGCCGCCGTGTTGCGCGCGAGTCAACAGCCAGACCTTCGCGATGTCTTCCTCTGCCACGCATGGGATGACCGACGTGGTGCTGCCAAGGAGTTGTGCCGCCTGCTGGAAGCAGAGGGCGTGTCGGTCTGGTTCAGCGAGAAGGACATCGCATACGGCCTACCGTTCATGCGGGAAATCGACAGGGGCTTGGCGAGGTCCCGTACGGGTCTCGTCCTGGTCACCCCTGCGCTACTGACACGCCTTGAGCACGGTGGCGTCTCCGACAAGGAGCTCTCGGAACTCCTTGCACGTAACCTGCTGCTCCCTGTCGTGCACGGGACGACCTACGGCGCACTTCGGAACGTCAGCCCCCTCCTTGCATCCCGAAACGGGTTCGACACAGCAGAGGATTCGATGGCAGTAGTTGCCACTAAGATCGCCGAGCTAGTCGCCGTTGACGACGACCTGATCGCACCGCCCACGGCGGCGAACTAGCTGTCCGATGGCGCGCCTGGGCGTCGCTCCCCAACTGACGCAAGCCCAAGGCACGCGAGACGGTGGCACGCTCTGCTGCGCAAAGGCCTCGGACAAAGGTCAGTCCGAGGCCTTTGCGCCGGTGCCCCGGCAGGCCTGTGCTTCTGCTGGGCCGGTCCACTGATCAAGGGTCGCGCCACCAGCGAGGCCGGCCGGTCGATTCCGCCGCACCTGACAGGCTGGTCGGCAGTCCGTCATAGTGCCATGCTATGACGCCATCGTGCCCTTGCGGAGAGACGAAGCTACCGAACCACTTGGGCTGACTGCACTTAAAGGTTCCTTCTCACAGGCTGATCGGGGAGGCAAGGGGGAGGGCATGCAAAAGGCTCCGCAGAACCAAAAGAACTGTTTCTTCATCTCGCCTATCGGGGCAGTCGGCTCCGATATACGTCGGCGGAGTGATCAGATACTCAGACACATAATCAGGCCTGCAGCCCGGGAGTGTTCCTACATAGCGACACGTGCAGACGAGATTGACAGCTCTGGCATGATCAGCACGCAAATACTAGAAAGGATCCTTGGCGACGAACTTGTAGTCGCCGATCTTACGGACCAAAACCCGAACGTCTTTTATGAACTCGCGGTAAGGCACGCCACCCGAAAGCCGTTCATACAATTGATAGCTGACGGGCAAGCGATTCCGTTCGACGTGCAGGGCATCAGAACAATCGAGGTTGACCACCGCGACTTGGATAGCGCAGCGGCTGCACGGGAGTCAATTGTGAATGCTATCCGTGCCATCGATGAGGGGCAGCCGGTTGATACGCCTATGACGTACACCTTGGACCTCCAAGATTTGCGAGGTTCGGGAAGAGTTGAGGATCGTGGAATAGCCGACATCTTGGATGTCGTGCAAAGTATTCAACGCCAGCTAGTCAGACCTAACTTCGCGGCTGAGAGGAGCGATCTAGCCGCACTCACCGAAATGGTTACTTCTTGGGTTGAAGGGGGGCTCCTTTCTCGCGCCGAGCTGCTACCCATGAAAGATAGGTTCAGGGGAAAACTGGCGGCTGTATGGTTCGAGAACCTCCTCGAAAAGGCGCCTGTCCGCTATTCTAATGAACCCCCCTTTTGAAAGGAAGAAAATAGGGTGGCTGTGTCTCAAGTCAGAAGAAAGTGCTTCATCTCGTATCACCACCAAGATGAAAGGGAGGTGCGTCAGTTCATCCAAGATTTCGATCATATGCGTGATATTTTTATAGCGCGAGGTATTGGTGCCGGGATGCCGGGCGACGTGCTTGACAGTAACAGCCGAGATTACATTATGAGGCGCGTCCGTGAACTGTATCTCCGTGACAGTACGGTTACGATCGTCATGATTGGTCAGTGCACTTGGGCTCGCCGGTATGTGGATTGGGAAATTGCGTCGACACTTCGTGATGACGTCCGCAACAAGCGCAGCGGTGTATTCGGGATTGTGCTGCCTTCGGCGGCCAATGCCCCCAAGGCTCCACCGCGGCTAGAGGACAACCTGGCTTCAGGATATGCTCAGTGGTATCACTACCCAGCCAGCGCGACGCAGTTGTCTCGCATGATTGAAACGGCGTACTCGGCTCGCGAAACGGTTAAACCGAAAAACGATAGGCTTCTCTTTTCGCGCAATAGAGAGTGTCGCCCGTGATGCCGCCTCAGCTCAAGGACGAGGACCTCCCTGACCTCTTCAAGGCAGCGGACGCGACGTCACTAAACGGTCAGAAGCTCTATCTCCGTGGAACAAAGCTTCGCTTGTCCTTCGCCGTACTGGCTGCAGTTCTAGCTGTGTTCTCGCTTGAGGTGGATGGAAAGTGGGACGTCGCTGCGCTGGGGGTGGCTCTTGCGTTCCTAGCCACGCTCCTTGTCGAAATTTGGCTACTGCTTAGCAAGCCAGAACGTGACTGGTATGACGGGCGCGCTTTCGCCGAATCAATCAAGACTCTGGCATGGCGCTACTCAGTCGCATCAGCTCCCTTTTCAATCCAATCAGAGGCGGAGCAGCACTTCGTTAACGAGATCGGGAAACTGATCGCGGAAGCTCCATCCGATTCGATAGTGGTATCGTCCCCGGTTCATATTACGGAAAGGATGATTGCGCTTCGTCAGGCGCCGCTGGAGGTGCGACGCGAGGTATATTTGAAGGGTCGTATCGAGGACCAGCTGAAGTGGTATTCTAGGAAATCTCGATTCAACGTGCGATTGGCTCGCAGGTGGCGCGTCGCGTTGATAACGATCGAGGGAGTCGGGGTTATCTTGGCCATCCTAAAAGCCGGTCAGGTATTTTCGATAGATTTTCCAGGAATTGCGGCTGCAGTCTTGGGGGCAGGGTCTGCCTGGTTTGCGGTTCGGCAATACGAGTCACTGGGGCGCGCCTATGCTTTCGCGGCCAATGACCTCAGTACTGTGTATGCCAGGCTTCAACACATCTCGGAAGAGGGCGTATGGGCACAGGAGGTGGCAGATGCAGAGGAGGCCATTAGTCGGGAGCACACTATGTGGCGTGCTTCTCGCGGAGCCTCATGACGGACTTTGACGGAAGAGGTCGGCGGAGCGGCTTTGGGCTGGAGCTGCTTTGGGGCGAGTGATCTTGGCCCCGTAAGCTGATGGCGAGTCGGGCAGTCTGTGGACCTGCCCGTTAAAGCACGACGTTGGGGCCAAGATTTTAGAGGCTCGCCCCAAAGTGGCTGCCTAAAGCCGTGGAGCCGACCGCCCCAGCCACAGAGGGTGTCTCCCCACTTCATGCCCGCAGCCGCCGAGCGTGCCGCCGGGCGCGGCCAGCCGGGGCGAAGACAGGAGGCAGGCCGCGCCGCAGAGGCGGCGCGCGCCCGCGCCGTGCGCGGGCCTTGATGAAGTAGGGAAAGTTGTACCGCACCCATGATCGAACCCGCTCGATCGTGGCCTGTCGGCTCACCGCTCGTCTCGGCTACCGTTCCTTGCATGCCTTCTGCACTGGACACGCCTCAGGGAGCGGCCGAACTCGCCGAGTCCCTGCTTCCCCAGCTCGGGAATCGCTGGCTGCACACTCAGGCCGTGGCCGCTCAGGCGCGTGAGGCTTCCGCGGCTGTGTCCGAGGCTGACCGGGATCTCCTCGTCGCCGCAGCGTGGCTGCATGACATCGGTTACGCCCCCGAGCTGCGCGAGACCGGGTTCCATCCCCTCGACGGTGCCCGTCACCTGGAAGCACTGGGTGCGCCGGCGCGTCTGGTGCGGCTCGTCGCTCACCACTCCGGGGCCGTGTACGAAGCAGAGCAGCGCGGTCTGTCGGCAGAGTTGGCCGTCTACGAGCGGGAAGACTCCCCCGTCCTCGACGCGCTGATCTTCGCCGACATGACGACCGGCCCCGCCGGGCAGTCCTTCCCCTTCGACACGCGCATTGACGAGATCCTCGTCCGCTACGAGCCGGGCAGCGAGGTGCACAACGCGATCAGCAAGGCACGTCCTTACCTCCAGGCCGCCGTCGAGCGAACTCTCGACCGCATGGCCGCTCAGCCGATGTAGGGCTCGGTCCGGTCGGCCAGTCCGTGCTCGATCCGCATGCGCATCGACGGGTGGATGTTCAGCTCGTCCAGCCTGCTCGGATCGACGAATGCCACTTCCTTGCTCTCGCTGCTCGTCCGCAGCTGGCCGCCGACGATGCGGGCATGGAAGCAGATCGAGAACTGCTGGCGCACCTCGCCGTCGTCGTAGGCCATGACGTGTCCGGGATTCGTGTAGATCCCGACCAGGCCGGTGACCTCGACGTCGAACCCGGTCTCTTCCTTGGTCTCACGTACAGCCGCGTCGGGCGCTGACTCGCCCAGGTCGATGCCGCCTCCGGGCAGGGCCCACAGATCGTTGTCGGTCTTGTGGATCAGCAGGACCTCACCGGCCTCGTTGCGGGCCACGGCGGTCACGGAGGGGACGAGGCTGTTCGCCTTCGGGGCGTTCGGATCGTTGAAGTAGTCGACGCGTGCCATGCGTTCAGCGTCGCACGTCGGGAGCCGGTTATGCCTTCCGGCCCTGGTCCCACGCGTAGTCGAAGCTGCGCATGTAGTGCCGGAACGTCCGTGCTCCCGGCAGGTACTTGAAGTGCATCACCGGGTTCTGCCCGGCGGGAGCTCCGAGCACGTGGGGGTTCACCAGCACGTCGTCATCGAACCGGTAGATCGAGTTGTAGAGGATCGTGTCGTGCAGCCGGATCTCTACGCCGGGTGTCGACATGGCTGGCTGCAGGTACCGGCGAGTTATCCGCGCTCGCGCCGCCAGGTCGTCGCCGATGCCCTCCTCCTCGCCACGCTGGCGCACGGCCGCGGAGTCCGGGTCGCCCAGCAGAATGCGGACCTGGGCGCCGGCCTTCGCCTTCTCGGCCAACTGGTCCGGCAGGTCCGGGTGACTGTCGAAGAGGAAGAGTCCCGCGTACACCAGGATGTCGACCTGGTCCGTCGCCTTCTCGATCAGGGAGGACCACAGCGGGGCAGGGACGGCACCGCGGTGCGGGTAGTACGTGATCAGCTCCGACGCGCTCGCCTTCTCGGCCTGCTTCTCGACTGACGGCCACACGTAGACCTCGTCGACCCCGAGGAAGCTCGCGGCCTTCCAGCGGTGCCCCCGGTGCGGAGTCCGGTTGGTGGTGATCCAGCGCTCGACGCTCTTGGGATCGACTCCGACGTGTTCAGCGACGGACTGGATCGTCTCGCCCTTCGCCGAAATCGCAGCCCGCAGACGCTCGTTCGCCATGGTGTTCCCTCCTAGGGACCCGTAGGGACGTTTTGACGGTAGCTCAGACGTCCCTAAACGTCCATACGGGCCGTGATGCGTCCACCCCCTCTCGCGGTCTCCTGATGTCACCGACGGGACGTCGGCCAAGAACTCACCACTGCAGGAGACAAGACGATGCGTCAGATCCCCGTGGACACCTCCGCCGCGACCGTGATGGTCGCCAAGACCCCGCAGCCCAAGGTCAAGGACCGCCGTACCGGTGAGATCGCCATGGACGTCGAGTCCGGCGCGAAGCTGATGACGGTCGACGTGATGTTCGCGGCCAACGACGAGGTGGAGATCCTCTCCATCACCGTCCCCGAGCCGGGCATCTCCGGTGAGCTGACCATGGGAACGCCGGTCGCGCTCACGGGCCTGATCGCGCGGCCGTGGGAGAACGACTTCAACGGTCAGAAGCGGCACGGCATCGCCTTCCGCGCGGTCGCCGTCACCTCGCTGGCCGCCGCTGCCTCGAACTCGAAGGCGGCCTGACAATGACCGCCTTCACGGTCGCTCTGGTGCTGGTCGTCGCTGCTGCGGGTCTCCTGCGGTGGCGGCGCCCCGCCTGGTACTGGATGACCTTCGGCGTCACCCTCGCCTCGCTGCGGGTCCTGGTCCGCTACTCCTCCGTCATGGACGCCTGTGGCCTGACGGTCCCACCCCCGCGCTGGCGCCTGGCTCTGGCCCGGGTCACCAACCGGCCCGTGCCGGACTCCCGCCCGCCGCGCATCCTGCGCTTCCGGCCGACCCGTACCGGCCTGGTCCTGCGCCTGGGACTGCGCCCCGGTCAGGACGCCTTCGACGTCGCCGCCGCCTCGGACCGGCTGCGCCACTCCTTCTCCATGTACGGGGTCACGTCGCGGGAGGTCCGCTCGGGTGTCGTGGAAGTGCGGATGACCGGCTACGACGTCCTCAAGCGGGTGCAGATGCCCGCCAAGGTCGACACCCGCCCAATGAGGGTTCCGGTCGCCCTGCGCGAGGACGGCTCGGTGCACTACCGCGACTACCGGGCCGTCCCGCACGCCCTCACGCTCGGCGCCACCGAGTCGGGCAAGTCCGTCTACCAGCGCAACCTGGTAGCCGGGCTCGCCCCGATGGAAGTCGCCCTGGTCGGCATCGACTGCAAACAGGGGGTGGAGCTGTTCCCGCTGGCCCGCCGGTTCTCCGCCCTCGCTGACAACCCCGACACCGCCGCCGACCTCCTCGACGCGCTCGTGTCCCGCATGGAAGGCGTCTATCAGCTCATCCGGGCTGAGCAGCGCATCACCTCCGCCGTGCCCGACGCCGAGATAGCCGCCGACATCTGGGACCTGCCCGACGATATCCGTCCCGTTCCGGTCGTGGTCCTGGTCGACGAGGTCGCCGAACTCGCCCTGTTCGCCAGCAAGGAGGA
This sequence comes from Streptomyces sp. NPDC014995, assembly GCF_043080745.1. Lineage (NCBI taxonomy): Bacteria > Bacillati > Actinomycetota > Actinomycetes > Kitasatosporales > Streptomycetaceae > Streptomyces > Streptomyces sp. NPDC014995. The sequence continues at coordinate 167,572 of NZ_JBIBVX010000001.1, read as the reverse complement.
GGAGAAGCGCCGCGACCGCATCATCACCGCACTGGTCCGCCTCGCCCAGCTCGGCCGCGCGGCCGGCATCTACCTCGAAATCTGCGGACAGCGCTTCGGCTCCGAACTCGGCAAGGGCATCACCATGCTCCGCGCCCAGCTCACCGGCCGCACCGCCCACCGCGTCAACGACGAAACAAGCGCCAACATGGCCTTCGGCGACATCTCCCCGGACGCCGTCCTGGCCGCCATCCAAATCCCCGCCGAGACACGCGGGCTGGCCATCGCCGGGGACTCGACCGGTGGCTGGCACCGCATCCGCGCCCCGCACACCTCGCTCCGCCAGGCCGTGAACACCTGCAACCGGCACGCCGACCGCACACCGGCCCTGCCTGAACTGGCCCCCTTCCGGCCCGAGCTAGTCAGCTCTTCCGAGGCCCCGGTGCCGCTGTCCAAGACGGCTCCCCTCATGGCCTGAGTTCCCCCCGCCCAACGGTCGGTGCGACCGCACTTCGCGCCAGGTCCCTGCCCCTGCCATGTCTAATGAAGGGAGAACCCCGCCATGTGCCCCGACTGCGAGGACTTCGCCCGCACGGTCCTGCTCCTGGGCCAGCTCGCCCTCTACGCCGACACCACCGGCGCTGACCTCGACTTCGTGGACGCCGTCAGCCCTTCCCTGGCCGCCTCACTCCCCGAACCGCCAACCGGGGAGGAGTCCTGATGGCCGCCCGTCACAGCCTGCGCGTCGACGCCGTCCTGGTCCAGGCCGTCATCGCCGGAGCCTTGTCCTTCGCCCATCTGCACGACCTGGCCGCCGCTGCCGGACAGGACGGCTGGAAAGCCTGGGCCTACCCGGTCAGCGTCGACCTGCTCCTGGTCGCCGCCTGGCGACGACTCCGCAGTGAGGGCCCGTCCCGGCTGGCCTGGTGCTGGTTCCTCATCGCCCTGTTCGCCTCGCTCGGCGCCAACGTCGCCACCGCCGGATTCCTCGACCTGGCCGACCCACCCGCCCTGCTCCGCCTCGGCATCGCCGGATGGCCCGCGCTCGCCTTCCTCGGCGGAACCCTCCTCGCGCACTCCGGCGACCACCGGATCCCGGATGCCTCGGCACCCGCCGCAACCCCGGAACCCGATCTCGCCGACGACCGCGAACCGGCCCCCGAACCCATGCCGGACCCGGAGCCCGCCCCGGCCCCAGTGGAGGAGCCGCCGGCGCTTCCGCCAGCCGACCCTCCGCCCGCGGTTCCCGCCGTCCTCATCGACCACGCCCGCAAGGTCGCCGCCGACTACCGCGACCGCACCGGCGCCCCGATCGACACCGACACCCTGCGCGCCCGACTCGGCGTCCCGCCCCACCTCGCCGACGCCATCGCCGCCCAGCTCGCCTGACCCGGAAGGAGAACCATCCGCCATGCCAGCCCGCGACCACTTCCACTCCGTGATGCGGATCGGCCCCGTGCAGATCGGCACCCACCGTGACCGCCACGGCCAGACCAAGTACGCCGCCGTCTGCACCGCTGACCGCTGCGGCTGGTCCGCCGACTACTCCAGCCAGAGCGCCGCCCAACTCGCCGCCCGCACCCACCGCTGCCGCGTCCGCTAGGAGACACCGCCGTGCAGGTCCCCCTCTGGTTCGCCCTCGCCGTCGTCGGCTACCTCGGCGTCAAGTTCCTCCGCCCGCCCTGGTGGCTCGTCGCTGTCCTCCTCCTCGGCGGATACCTCCTCGCCGACAGCGTCCTGGCCCCCGCGATCGACACCGCCCTCAGCAAGTAGCCCCGAAGGGAGAACCGCCATGCTCCGCCCGAAGATCCCCACCATGCCCAGTCCTACCGGACTCATCACCCCGCCCACCGTCGTCGAGCCCACCACCGTGGTCCAGCACCACCCGACGCCCGCCCCTGCGCCGACCGCGTCGACCCGCCCGACGATCCAGCTCACCCCCGGCACAGCCCTCGCCCTGGTGGGCGCTGGTACGGCCGTGGTCCTGGTCGTCGGCACCGTCCTGGTCTCGATGCTCCTGGCCGTCGCCGTCACCGGCGCGTCCGTCGCCGTCTGCGCCGTAGTGATCCGCTCGCTCATCTCCTCGCAGCACCGCCGCTGAACGGTCCCAGGGGCGACGCACAAGCCGCCAAGCACGCCGCCGCTCCTGGGACCGGGTTCCGTCAGCCAACCGCCATCGCCAAGGAGCAACGCCATGGACTTGCACATAGCCGCGAGCATCGTGCCGTTACTGGGTTGGGCCGTGCACGGCGGCATCCTCACCCGCCGTCTCGCCTGCGCCCGCCGCGACCCGCTCACCGGCCTGCACACCCGCGCCGGATGGACCGCCCGCGCCGAACACCTCATCCGCCGGCACCCGGACGCGGCTGTGCTCCTGGTCGACCTCGACCACTTCAAGACCCTGAACGACACCCACGGCCATGTTGTTGGGGACGCCGCCCTCGTCGCCACCGCCGACCGGATGCGCGCCTGGTGCGGACGCAACGGCACCGCTGGCCGCCTGGGCGGGGACGAATTCGTCGCCGTGATCCGGGACCTGACCGCCGCCAATCTCGACGCCCTCACGACAGCGCTGCACCGGCCGCTGCCCTATGACGGGACGTCTCTCCCGCTGGCCGCCTCAGTCGGCGTCTGCCCTGTGGCGGAGCTGCCGGTGCCCCTCCTGACGGACGCCCTCGCCGCTGCCGACGCCGCCATGTACGCGGCCAAGGGCCGCACCCGCCGGGGCTTCCACACCACTCGCTGAGAGGCCGCCGGGTGGCGCACAAGCCGCCAAGCACGCCGCCACCCGGGGCCGTTCCTTCCAACCGAAATCGAAAGGAACCACCATCATGGCCCACCACAGCTCGCCCCCGCCGAGGATCTGCCCGGCCTGCGACGGCTTCGCCTCCGTCGCCGTCACCCTCGGCGGCCGCGACCACCGTGGCCACCTGCGCACCATCACCGCCCACTGCCCGGCCTGCAACGGCCTCGGCGTCACCCGCACCCGCCTTGACCGGGAGGGTGCCCGTGCCTGAGCAGCTGCTCGACCGTGCCACCCTCGGCGACCTGCTGAGGGTGGCTTCGGCCTCTGACTACCACCGCTGGCACGAGCAGATACGCCGCACCGGCGGCTGTGCCGACCCCATCCACCTGACCGGCTGGGTCCTGCACAAGGACAAGACGACCGGCGAGACCCTGCACCACTACTCCACCGAGGGCGAACCGGGCGGGCGACTCCGCCTCGCTTGCGGCAACCGCCGAGCCTCCCGCTGCCCCTCCTGCGCCTGGACGTACGCGGGCGACACCTACCACCTCATACGCGCCGGGCTCGCCGGGGACGACCGCCGCGACGTCCCCGCCACCGTCCGCGACCATCCCCGCGTCTTCGCCACCCTCACCGCACCCTCGTTCGGCCGCGTGCACAACCGCCCGGACCGAGGCGTCTGCCGATGCGGCACCCGCCACACCCCCGAAGATCCCGCCCTCGGCACGGCCCTCGACCCGGAGACGTACGACTACGCGGGCACGGTGCTGTTCAACAATCACGCCGGACAGCTCTGGCAACGCTTCACCAACCGGCTCCGCCGTGAAGTCGCCGCCCGCGCCGGCCTCTCCCAGCGGGAGTTGAAGGAGTCGGCCCGGCTGTCGTACGGCAAGGTCGCGGAGTTCCAGAAGCGGGGTGCGCTGCACTTCCATGCCGTGATCCGCCTCGACGGACCGGACGGCCCTGGATCCCCGCCGCCGACCTGGGCCACGGTCGATCTCCTCTCCGACGCGATCCGAGCCGCTGCAGCTCACTCCTACACCTCGATCTCCGTCCCGGCCGCCGCCGACCAACCGGCCCGGACGTTCCGCTGGGGCCGACAGCTCGACGTCCGGCCGGTCAAAGCCTTTGGGGACGGTTCCGACATCACGGAACAGGCCGTCGCCTCCTACGTCGCGAAGTACGCCACCAAGGCCGCCGAGAACACGGGCACCCTAGACCGCCGCATCGGTGAACTGTCCGAACTCGACCGCCACGGCGTCCCGGACCACACCCGACGCCTCATCGAGGCGTGCAAGCTCCTCGATCCGCTGTACCCGGACCGGCGCCTGTGGGCCTGGGCTCACATGCTCGGCTTCCGCGGCCACTTCTCCTCCAAGTCCCGCCGCTACTCCACCACCCTCGGCGCCCTGCGCCAGACCCGTGCCGACTACCGCGCCGCGCAGGAGCACGCCGCCCTCGGCCTCGAGGACCAGGAGCCGGACACCGTCCTGGTCCTCGCCGACTGGCAGTACGCGGGCCATGGCCACACGCCCGGCGAATCCGTCCTGGCCGCCACCATCGCCCGCGGCCTCCAAGTTAACCGCCAGACGGCCCGCGAGGCGCTTGCCGTTCTGCCGGACGTAGGGGAGTGGTGACCGTGGCAACACGACTGCCCGCCCGATACCTGACCCCTGAGGACCTGGTCGAGCTCTTCGAGCTGCCCAGCGTCGAGACGGTCTACCAGTGGCGCCGCAAGCGCATCGGCCCCCGCGGCTTCCGTGTCGGCCGGCACCTTCGCTACGACCCTGACGACGTTCGCGCCTGGGTCAAGTCCCGTATGGAAGGAACCGCTGCCTGATGGCCGGACACATCCAAGACCGCTGGTACAAGAGCGCTCCCGGCCCGGACGGCAAGCCTGTCAGGGTCAAGGCCGACCGTTTCGGCGTCGGCCACCGCTACCGCGCCCGGTACATCGCGCCGGACGGCTCCGAGAAGTCCAAAAGCTTCCCGGACAAGCAGAAGCGCAAGGCCGAAGCCTGGCTGTCCAACATCGAAGCGGACATGTCCCAAGGTCGGTACATCGACCCGGCGGCGGGCTCGGTGACCTTCGCGCAGTACGCCAAGGAATGGATGGCGGCGCTGACCATCGACCCGGTGACCCGTGAAAGCGTCGAGATTCGTCTCAGGGTCCACGCCTTTCCGTACCTCGGTGATCGGCCCATGGCGTCCTTTCGGCCCTCGCACCTGCGGGCGTGGATGCGACAGCTAGAGGAGACGGGACGTGCGGCGTCCTATCGACGGTCGATCTTCGCCAACGTGTCGGCGGTCTTCACGGCTGCCGTGGAAGACCGGATCATCGCCGAAAACCCGTGCCGGGCCCGCTCTGTCCGGGCGCCCTCCCTCGACGGCCGGAAGGTCAAGCCGTGGTCCCTCGATCGCGTCATGGCCATGCACGAGGCGCTGCCGGACGCTTACCAGGAGATGGTTTCCCTTGGGGCTGGCTGTGGGCTCCGACAGGGCGAGATCTTCGGCCTTGCCGTTGAGGACATCGACTTCCTCAGCGGCACGGTTCGTGTGGTCCGACAGGTCAAGCTCATACGTGGCGTGCAGGCGATCTTTGGCCCGCCGAAGGGTGGCAAGGAACGTCACGTCCCGCTGCCCGAGACAGTCTCCTTCGCGCTGGCGGCCCACATCACGAAGCACGAGCCGGTGGAGGTCACCTTGCCGTGGAAGAGCCCGGACGGCCCGCCCGTCACGGCCTCGCTGCTGTTCGTCAACGCTCGGCGTCAATGGCTGCACCGGTTCCGCTTCAACCGGTCCGTATGGCGTCCGGCTCTCACTTCGGCCGGCATACCGCTTGGACGCGAGAACGGCATGCATGCCCTCCGTCACTTCTACGCCTCCGTGCTCCTGGACGCGGGGGAGAGCATCAAGGCCCTGAGCGAGTACCTGGGTCACCACGACCCGAGTTTCACTCTCCGCACGTACACGCACCTGATGCCGAACAGCGAGGCGCGCACCCGGGCCGCCGTGGATCGCGTCTTCCGGGACCCGGAGAGCACCGATGACGGCCCCGAAACGGCCCCTGAGGCGGGTTGATCGTCTGACCTGCTCATGATTCAGAACAGCCACAACTGATCACCGGCGGCCGCGGCCTGCGGCCGCCTCATCCCTCCGTCCGTCCCCGCGGCCGGCCCCGTACTGCGACGAGCGGTCTCCGTTGGCCGGCCCGGACGGCCCATGGTGGAGAACGATGCCGTGACGACTCAACCAACCAGGGCGATGTGGTGGGCGGAACTGGCGGTCTTCCTCGCCGGTTCCGCCGCGACCCTCGCGGCGATCATGTCTGTGCTGTCGCTGGCATCCAGGCCCCACTCGGTCTCCCTCGGGGCCGGGCCCTCAGCCGTGCTGATCGCCCTGTCCGTCGGGGTCGGCATCTTCGTCAGCGGCCGGTTCAGGGCGTGGGACCTGCGCCGTCGGGCCGCGGCCCTCGCCGCACGGTGAGTGTCATGGGGCGGGCGATCACGGCCCCGTGAGCTTGCGGCGCGTCGGGCAGGCTGCGGACCTGTCCGGCGCGGCGCGACGTCGGGGCCGTGAAACACCAATTCACCCCCGCAGCCGCGCGGCGAACCGCGCCAGCGTCTCGAAGTCGGGTTCCCGCAGTCCGACCCGTGGGTTCACGTAATGCAGGAGAGCCGGCGCGGGGTGATGCCGGGTGACGTACGCCGCGTCGGCGGGTGACTGCTCGTCGTCCACCCAGGCGAAGGGGCGTCCCGCGGCGTGCGCGACGATGGCCTCCGTCTTCCAGTGCACCCCGTCGGGCCGTGTGGCGAACAGTCCCTCGCCGAAGTCCACGAACGGCAGCTCGGGCAGTCCGACCACAGGGGCGATCCAGCGGTTGGCCTCGGCCATCCAGGTCGTCGCCCAGCACAGTTCGTAGGGGAGGGCCAGCAGGGCGGGCCCGTGGTCGGGGTTGAGCCAGACCCGCAGGGGGTGGCCGGGCCGGACGGTGGCCCTGATCGTCGTGTAGCCGGCGGGCCGGCGCTCGGGCTGGGCGGCGTACGGGTTGAGGGGGCCGTCGACGTCGAGGAACAGCAGCGGGCGGCTCATCCGCTCACCGTACGGCGGAGCGGAGGGGGCCGCGCGGACGTTCCTCGCGGCCGCCCGGGTGGGGACGGCGCGTCGTTCTCAGGCGGTCGTGAGCCGGTCGGGGGCGGCGACGAGCCGGTCGTAGGCGGCCCGCAGTCCCTCGCGTGTCTCGTGCCCGGCGGGGCGCAGCGGCGCGCGGACCGGCCCGGCCGGCAGGCCCAGGTCGTCCAGCAGGGCCTTGGCGGTGACGGTGCCGGGCAGACCCGCGGCCATCGTCAACTCGATGAGTTCCATGGCCCGTTGCTGGAGGCGCGCGGCCCCGCCGGTGTCGCCCGCGTCGAACGCGTCGATGATCGACCGGAGTTGCTCCGGCGCGACGTTGGCGACGGTGCTGACGTAGCCCACGGCACCCACCGCGTACAGCGCGAGGATCTGCTCGTCGCAGCCGGCGTAGTACGCCAGCTCGGTGCGGGACAGCACCTTCTGGGTGCCGAGGAGGTCGTAGGAGCAGTCCTTGACGGCGACGACCCGGGGATGCCCGGCGAGCCGGACCAGGGTCTCCGGCTCGATGCGGGTGCCGGTGCGGCCGGGGATGTCGTACAGCATGACGGGCAGTCCGGACGCGTCCGCCACCTCCCGGAAGTGGGCCTCCAGGGCGTCCTGCGGGGGGCGGCTGTAGTACGGGCTGACCACCAGCACCCCGTCCGCGCCGGCCTTCCCGGCGGCGAGGGCGAGGTCGACGGTGTGGCGGGTGTCGGCGGTGCCCACGCCCGCCACCAGGGAGACACGGTCGCCGACGGCCGCGCGTACGGCCCGCACCAGCTCGGCCTTCTCGGCGTCCGTGGTCGTCGGCGACTCGCCCGTCGTCCCGGACAGCACGAGTCCGTCGCAGCCCCCCGCCACCAGCCGCCCGGCCAGCCGCTGGGCTCCGTCGAGGTCGAGGGCGCCCGCCCCGGTGAAGGGGGTGACCATCGCGCAGAGGGCGCGGCCGAAGGGCGGGGCGAGCGGGCGTGTGTTCGTCATGGGAGTAGTTTCGACAGGGCGATCGTGAAGCTCCACTTAAATCTGCTACGAGGTACGGGTAAGCAGTGCTGTGGCGTGCGCGATCGGGCGGGGTGGCGTACGGTGTCGCCCGCGATGACCTCGGTGGGCCCGAACTGGCCGCCCACGCTGCCCGGTTGCCGGTCGGCTCGACTGGTTCCGGGGCCGGTCGGCGAGGGTCGGTGGGGGCGGTCCCGGCGGAACGGCGCAGGGGTAGTGGCGGCCCGCCGGGGTACCCGGATGATTCCGAAACCGAGAGGAGGCGGAACACCGTGACCGGGACCATCCACACCCGGCCCGTCCAGGACGGGCACCACACGGTCGGCGAACTCGTCGGCCAGGCCACCGAGCAGCTTTCCCGGCTCGTACGGCAGGAGATCGCCCTCGCCAAGGAGGAGCTGGCGGAGAAGGGCCGTCGCGCCGGCCGCGGCGGAGGTCTGCTCGGGGCGGCGGGCGCGTTCGCCTACGCGGGCCTGCTCGCCCTCGCCGGCACGGGCGTCGCCGCTCTCTCGCTGGCGCTGCCCGTCTGGGCCGCGGCGCTCATCGTGACGGCGGTGCTGTTCGTGATCGCCGCCGTACTGGCCGTGACCGGCCGCGGCCAGCTGCGCCGGGCCACACCTCCCACCCCCGAGGAAGCTCTCGGCAGCGTCAGGGCGGACGTCGAGGAGATCAGGGAAAGGGCGCACCGATGACGGACAGGAAAGGGTCGGACGGCACGGCGACCGGGGCCGGCGGCACCGCGGACCTGCGTCGGCAGATCGCGGAGACCAGGAGCCAGCTGGGTCGGACGGTGGAGGAGCTGGCCGCGAAGACGGACATCCGGGGCCGGGCACGGGCCCGCGCGGCCGACCTCCGCGACCGTGCCGGCGCGATGACCGTTCAACTCCGCAGCACGGCGGCCCAGGCGACCCACACCGTCCAGGACAAGGCGAAGGGCGCGGGCCACGCCGTCCAGGACAGGGCGAAGGACGCCGGTCACGCCGTCCAGGACAAGGCCAAGGAGACCGGTCACACCCTTCAGGACAAGGCGAAGGAGACCGGCCACACCCTCCAGGACAGGACCACGCACGCCGGTCACGACCTCCAGGAGCGGGCCTCCCGGGCCGGCCACACCGTCGAGCAGCACGCCCCCGGGCCGCTGCGTGCGCCGGTGGGGTTCGCGACGCGGCACCCGGGGCCGGTGCTGCTGGTCGCGGCGGGCGCGACGCTCGTCGCGGTGGCCGTGCTGACACGGCGCAGGGCCGGTCGCTAGAGGCCGGACCGGGCCCGGCACCCCCACCGCGGGTGCCGGGCCCTTCCCCTGCCCGTCTGATCACTCATCCACCGTTTCCCGTGCCCCGCTCACCTGCGCGCCGCCTTCCACATCCCGCCCCCGCGGCGCGCCCCGCACCAGGCCGTCCGCAACCGCGTCGGCCACTTGCGGACGTCCCGGGGCTCCACGTACGGCTCCTCCGCCACCGTCCGTCCACCACGGGCCACCGCCCGCTCGCGGGCCAGCTCGGCGTCGAACTCCAGCCCCAGCAGGATCGCCATGTTGCTCAGCCACAGCCACACCAGGAAGACCACGGCACCGGCGAGGGTGCCGTACGTCCGGTTGTAGAGGGAGAAGTTGGCCGCGTAGACCGCGAACCCGGCGGAGGCGCCCACCCAGATCAGCGTGGCGAGGACGCTGCCGGGGGAGACCCAACGGAAGCCGCGGCCGCGGACGTTGGGGGCCGCCCAGTACAGCAGGGCGATCATCAGCACGACCAGCAGCAGCAGCACCGGCCACTTGGCGACGCCCCACACCGCGATCGCCGCGTCACCGAGGCCCACCAGTCGTCCCGCCCGCTCGGCCACCGGCCCGGTGAAGACGACGATCAGCGCGCTCGCCGCCAGCATCAGCATCAGCGTCACGGTCAGCGCCAGCCGCAGCGGGGTCAGCTTCCACACCGGGCGGCCCTCCGGCAGGTCGTACACCGCGTTGGACGCCCGGATGAACGCGGCGACGTACCCGGACGCCGACCACAGGGCGGCGAGCAGGCCGACGACCGCGAGCACGCTCCCGGTGCCGCCGCTGTCGCCGAGCTGGACCACCGCGTCCCGCAGGATCTCCCGCGCGGGCCCCGGTGCCAAGTCTCCGATGTTGTCGAGGATCTGATCCGTGGCCCGCTGCCCCACCACTCCCAGCAGGGACACCATCACCAGCAGCGCCGGGAACAGCGACAGCACGCCGTAGTACGTCAACGCGGCGGCACGGTCGGAGAGTTCGTCGTCGAGCAGTTCCTTCGCCGTGCGCCGCGTCACCGCCCACCACGACCGTGCGGGCAACCGTCCGGGACTGTCCTGGCCGTCCCTGTCGTCCGTGTCTTCGTCCATGAGCTGCGGGTCTCCCGAAAACGGGCCGCGAACCGCGTGGAGGGGCCGGCCGAACGCGGTGTTCGGCCGGCCCCGGGGACCCCGTGAGGACGACGACGGCTACGGCTTGAAGCGCAGCACCTGCGGGTCGTGGTCGCTGATCTGGTCGTTGAACTCCGCGTTGATGTGCACGCTGTCGTACTCGAAGTCGCAGCCGCGCCGGATCGACGGGCTGACCAGGATCTGGTCGAGGACCTGGCTGTTGCCCTGGTAGACGTACGAGTAACGCTCGCTCTTCGGCAGCGACTTGATCGCCGACCACAGCTCGCCGTCACCCTCGAGGACCTCGGTGGTGCCGGAGAACTCGAAGTCGTTGATGTCGCCGAGGGCGATGACGTCCGCGTTCTTCTGGGTGTCGAGGATGTCCTTGACGAAGGCGTTGACGAGCGCCGCCTGCTGGTGGCGCTGGGTCTCGGAGCTGCGCGCCACCGGCTGGTACTGCGCGGTCAGCCCCTGGTCGCCGCCCTTGGAGTTGAAGTGGTTGGCGATGACGAAGACCGTGCGGCCCCGGAAGGCGAACTCGCCGACCAGCGGCTTGCGGCTGGACTTCCAGGCCGCGTTCGCCGGGTCGATCCGGCCGGGGGAGACCGTCAGCGCCGCCTTGCCGCGCTCCTCGGTGACGCCGGCGGCGGTCGTGGCGTCGCCGCCCGCGCGGTCGGTGAAGGAGACGCGCTCCGGGTTGAACAGGAACACCTGGCGGATGTTGCCGCCCGGCTCGCCGCCGTCGGTGTTGTCGGCCGGGTCGATCGAGCGCCAGTCGTACCTCGGGCCGCCCGCCGCGACGATCGCGTCCGTCAGCTTGGCCAGCGTCCGGTCGGCGGCGACCGTGCCGTCGTTCGTCGCGCCGTTGTTGTCCTGGATCTCCTCCAGGGACACGATGTCGGGCGACTTCAGGCTGTGCACGATCGCGGAGGCGTGCTCCTCGAAGGTGGCGTCGCCCGGGTCGAGGTTCTCGACGTTGTACGTCGCGACGGCCAGCTCGCCGTTCTTCTGCTTGCGCGTCGTCTCCCGCTCCAGACCGGCGCTCTTCAGGGTGCCGATCCGGTTGGCGACGAGGGTGTAGCCGCCGAACTGGTTGTAGTCCAGCGGGCCCGCGGTGGCGCCGGTGAGCGTGTCGCCGACGTTCGCCGCGGGGAAGTCGGCGACCTTGCCGAGCGACTGGATCTGCAACCGGCCGGTGTTCTGGGAGTCGTAGGAGCCGTAGACCGTGCCGCCGCGGCGGTTGCGGTTCTCCCACGGCTTCACCGTGACCCACAACTCGGTGTACGGGTCGGTGGCGCCGACCACCCGCACGTCGCCGACCTGGACGTTCATGCCCTCCAGGGACTCGTAGTAGTCCAGGGCGTACGTGCCCGGCCGCAGGGTGAGGCCGTTGATCGAGTTGTTCGCGGCCGGGTCGCCCGCCGGGGCGTACGCGGCCGGGACCGACCTGGCGTCGACGACGGTCGCCGCCGGGACCGGGTTGCCGCTGGAGACCACGGTCACCGTGGGGCGGACGATCTCCGTCACCGCCTGGTTGCCGGACGAGGTGCCGCCCGGGACGAACTCCGAGACGGTGCCGGAGACGGTGACCGCGTCACCCACGGCGACCTTCGGGGTGGAGCTGGTGAAGACGAAGACGCCCTCGCTGGTGACCGGGTCGGCGTCCGGGTTCGGGTCCTGGATCCAGAAGCCCTTGGAGGAGCCGTAGGCGCGTACGCCGGTGACGATTCCGGTCACGTCCGTGACCTGCTTGCCGGCGTACGGCGAGATGCGCGTGGTGCCCTGGATGTCGTGGATGCGTACGGAGTCCGCGTGCGCGGGCGCGGCGATGACGACGGTGGACGCCGCGGAACACACGGCGGCGACGGTGAGCGCGGCGAGGCGCGCGGAAGTCCTGCTAGGCAACGGGTTCCCTCCGGGGACGTGCATGAGCGCCGGGACGAGGGTGAGGCGTGGGCGCGGCGACGCGCGTAGAAACCAGTGAACACCTGTCCCCCCAACTTCTACGCGCGTCAATCTCCTGCCTGGCCAGGCCACTTGTCAAGGTTTCGGCCATGTACGGCCGCTGGCCGGGAGATGAACCGGGCGGCATGGGTGGATATCCGTCTAGGCTGAGCGGTTGAGTGGCACGACGCGTCCTAGGAGAACCAGCCGATGTCAGACAGCTCCCCCCTGCCGCCCGTACGGCTGCACCCCGAAGCGGAGCTGGCGCGCGACGCGCTGTCCACCCCGTTGCTCTCCCGCGCCGCCCGTCTCGCCCGCTGGGCCGGACCCGACACCCGTGTCGACGCCGGTGGCGGACTCGTCGACGAGCAGTTGCCGGCCGCCGCCGAGGCGCTCGGACTGACCGGCGACGAGGCCGCCGCGCACGCGAGCGAGGCCTGGCGGATCGCCGTGGACGCCGGGCTCGTCGCCGTCGCCGACGAGGAGGCCGGCACCGTCACCGCCGGCGACGACCTCGCCCTGCTGACCGGCGGCTCCCCGCACGACGTGCTCGCGGTCTGGCTCGCCGCCCTCGAGGCGGTGCTCGCCGACGCGAGCGTGCCCGACCTCGACGACCTGATCGAGGCCATGGACGAGGGAGGAGAGGTCGACTTCTCCCGGCTCGACTGGGACCCCGAGGGCGAGGCCGCCTTCCTCGACGGCGTGCTCGCCAACCTCTACCTGCTCACCGTCACCGAGGACGGCCCCGGCGACGGCCCCGTGCCGCTGCCCGCCCTCGCCGCATCCATGATCGTCCCCGGTGACACGGGCGAGCCCACCAACGACATGCTGGAGCAGGTCTCCGACGCGATGATGCGCCTCGACGACCAGTTCCGGCTCCTGGAGCCGATCGGGCTCGTCGCCTACCAGCCCGTCGACGAGGCCCTCATGGGCGACCCCGAGGAGGAGCCCGCCGCACCCGTCGACGAGACCGACGTCTCCCGCTACGGCATGGTCCGGCTCACCCCGCTCGGCCTGTACGGCCTGCGGGCCCGGCTGCTGGAGGCCGGATTCCAGGCCCCGACCGTCGGCGACCTCGCCGACAAGGGCGCCGACGCCCTCCTCGACGGCAGCGCCTCCTACGGGCCGCGCTCCGCGCGCGCCGAGACCGAGCAGTGGCTGGCCCGCCGCGAACCCGTCGCCGCCGCACGGGAGTTGCTCGCCGCCGCCCGCGGCTCGGACGCGGGCGCGCCGCTGCGCCGGCTGCGCTGCCAGCAGGCCCTCTCCCTCGTCGGCGGACAGGCCGAGCCGGCGGTACGGGAGGTGCTCGACGATCCCGAGCTGGGCGGTCTCGCCCGGGTCTGGCTGAGCGAGCTGGGCGCCGCCGACGTACCGGCTCCCTCCGAGGAGCTCGTCTTCTGGCTCACCATCGACACCGTGGCCGCCCAACTGGCCGCCGAGGGCAACTCCGAGGAACTCCAGGGACTCGTCGAGGGGCTCGCCCAGCAGCACAGCGGCTTCTTCTCCGCGGCCTGGCGGGTGGAGCACCCGGCCACGGCCGACGTCCTGGAGGCGATGGGGCGGCTGCACCCGGACAAGAGGATCGCCAAGGAGGCCCGCAAGGCCGCGTTCAAGGCGCGGTCCCAGCAGGGCGGGTGAGGGCATTTCCTCCGGCGCGGTGAGGGCCTGGCCTCCGGCGCGGTGAGGTCCTCTTCTCCGGCGCGGTGAGGGAATTAGTTTCCGGTGCGTGGAGGAGGGCCGGTGGGAGCCCCCTGCTCCACTCCGCTGCGGCCCGGGCCGACAACAATTCGTTCGCGGCCCGCGTGCCGCGCCTCCTACAGTGAGATCACGACAGCGCACCTCCCGGTGCGAAGGCGGCGGTTACTTCTTCTGTCCAAAGAATCCCGGCCGCAGCCGACTTGATCTCGGGAGGCGCGGCATGCGGTGGGTGCCCGGTGCGCAGGCAACGGTTACTTCATTGGATCGGACGGCTGCGGGTTCGAATCCCGTCATCGACTTCGGGTCGGTGTAGCTCAATCGGTAGAGCATCTGGCTGAGTCCGTCGCCGACTCCTGATCTCGGGCACCCTCCCTCTGCCGCGCCTCTCTCCGAACAGACAGCAGTGGACAAAGAATTCGGGGGGAATTCAGCATGGCGCGCTTCAACATCCGTGCCGCCAGGGCGCAGCCCACTTCCGGTGTGAGGACCACGGGCCGCGTCCTGCGGACGCGCGAGGGCGGCCGGGGCCACGAGCGGGACGCACGCTCCGAGCTCTTCCTGCTCGCGGTGTCGCACTTCGTGACACAGCGGACCTTCTACGAGAACGGCACCGACCGCGACGACCGGTTCGTCCGCCTCGTGCGCGAACTCGCCGTCTCCGACCCGTCCTGGACGGCCGGCCTGCTCGGCTGGCTGCGCGGCGAGGGCAACCTGCGCACGGCGGCCGTCGTGGGCGCCGCCGAGTACGTCAGGGCACGCCTGGCGGCGGACACGACCGACGGTCCGTCCAACCGGCGGGTCGTCGACTCGGTGCTCCGGCGCCCGGACGAGCCCGGTGAGCTGCTCGCGTACTGGACCGCGACCTACGGCCGCAACGTCCCCAAGCCCGTCAAGCGCGGCATCGCCGACGCCGTACGGCGCCTCTACAGCGGCACGTCGCTGCTGAAGTACGACACCGCCTCCAAGGGCTACCGCTTCGGCGACATCCTCAACCTCGTGCACGCGGCGCCGGACCCGGACAAGCCGTGGCAGGGCGAGCTGTTCCAGTACGCCCTGGACCGCCGGCACCACCCGGACACCGCCGTGCCGCCCGCGTCCAGCCGGGTCCTGACCGCGCACCGCGAGCTGATGGCGCTGCCGGTCGCGGAGCGGCGCGCGGTCGTCACCTCCGAGGGCGGCGCCGAGCGGCTCGCCGCGGCCGGGATGACCTGGGAGGCGCTGGCGGGCTGGCTCCAGGGGCCGATGGACAAGGCGGCCTGGGAGGCGGTGATCCCCTCGATGGGTCCGATGGCCCTGGTCCGCAACCTGCGCAACTTCGACGAGGCCGGTGTCTGCGACGAGGTGGCGGCCCAGGTCGCGGCCCGGATCAGCGACCCGGCGGAGGTCGCGCGCTCACGGCAGTTCCCCTTCCGGTACCTCGCCGCGTACCAGCACGCGCCGTCGCTGCGCTGGGCGTACCCGCTGGAGCGGGCGCTCGGCCACTCGCTGGGCAACGTGCCCGCGCTGCCCGGCCGCACGCTGGTGCTCGTCGACCGCTCGGGCTCGATGTTCTTCTCGCGGCTGTCGGACCGCTCGGACCTCAACCGCGCCGACGCGGCGGCGATCTTCGGTACGGCGCTCGCGCTGCGGGCGGCGGACGCGGATCTCGTCGAGTTCGGGACCGGCAGCAACCGCGTGGCGTTCCGCGAGGGCGAGTCGGTGCTGAAGGTCCTGGAGCGCTTCGGCGACCTGGGCGGCACCGACACGACCGGGGCGGTACGCGAGCACTACAGGAAGCACGACCGGGTGCTGATCGTCACCGACGAGCAGTACACGTTCAGCCGGCACGGCTCGCCGACCGAGCAGGTCCCGGCCTCGGTGCCGGTGTACACCTGGAACCTCGCCGGGTACCGGGCGGGCCACGGCCCGTCGGGGGAGGGGAACCGGCACACGTTCGGAGGGCTGTCGGACGCGGCCTTCCGGATGGTGCCCCTGCTCGAAGCATCACGGGACGCCGACTGGCCGTGGGCCGTCTGACCGCTCCCGGCACCCAGGGGCCCGCACTCCGGTGCGGGCCCCTTTTCTCGGAGCCGATTGATATCTAACATTTCAGTTCGTGGAGCCTCTACGACCCGTGCCCCGCACCCTCCTCAGGGAGCGCGCGTACGCCGCCATCCGGGACGCCATCGTGACCGGCGCGATCGAGCCGGGCGCGGTGGTGCGTGACGCCGATCTCGCCGAGCGGCTCGGGCTGTCCCGGGCGCCGGTGCGGGAGGCCTTCTCGCGGCTCGTGGACGAGGGGCTGCTGGAGAGCAAGCCGCAGAGCTACACACGGGTCACCCCGGTCGTCGCCGCCGACGTACGGGACGCGGCGGCCGTGGTCGGGGCCATGCACGAGCTGGTCACCCGGATCGCCGTGCCCCGGCTGTTCGCCGCGGACGTCGAGGCGATGCGCGCCGCCAACGAGCGGTTCGCCGCCGCCGTGGGCGCCGGGGACGTGGACGGTGCCCTGCGCGCGGACGACGAACTGCACGACGTCCTGGTCCGGGTCGGCGGCAACCGCGCGGCCGCCGCCACGGTCGCCCGCTACACCCCCCTCATCCGGCGGCTGGAGCGACGGCGCTTCGGCGAGGGCGGCACCTGCCGTTCGGCCGGGCTGCACGACCGGCTGATCGAGGCGTGTGCCGGCGGTGACGTGGACGAGGCGGTCCGGGTCACGGCGGAGATCTGGCGCACCCTGGCCGACCTGGCCGAAACCGACGACCGACCCTGCTCCTGACCCCGTTCCGGGAGGCCCCATGTCCCTCGCCACGCCGTTTCCCGCGTACGAGCGCTACCCGCTCCTCTTCGGCCCCTCGCCGGTGCACCCGCTGCACCGTCTGACGGAACACCTCGGCGGAGCCTCCCTGTGGGCGAAGCGGGAGGACTGCAACTCCGGTGTCGCGTACGGCGGGAACAAGACGCGCAAGCTGGAGTACCTGGTCGCCGACGCGCTCGCGCGGGGCTGCGACACGCTGGTGTCGATCGGCGGGGTGCAGTCCAACCACACCCGGCAGGTCGCGGCCGTCGCCGCCCGCGCCGGACTGAAGTGCGTGCTGGTGCAGGAGAGCTGGGTGGAGTGGCCCGACTCCGTGTACGACAAGGTGGGCAACATCCTGATCAGCCGGCTCGCCGGGGCCGACGTACGGCTGGTGCGGGCCGGGTTCGGCATCGGCTTCAAGGAGAGCTGGGAGCAGGCGCTGCGCGAGGTCGAGGAGGCGGGCGGCAAGCCGTACCCCATCCCGGCCGGGGCCTCCGACCATCCGCTCGGCGGTCTCGGCTTCGCCGGCTGGGCCTACGAAGTGGCCGAGCAGGAGCGGGAGTCGGGCGTCTTCTTCGACACCGTGATCGTCTGCTCGGTGACCGGGTCGACGCAGGCGGGCATGGTCGCCGGGTTCGCGGCGCTCGAGGAGGCGGGCGGCCGGCCCCGGCGCGTGATCGGCGTCGACGCCTCCGCCAAGCCCTCCGAGACCCGGGCGCAGATCGCCCGCATCGCCGACCGCACCGGCCGGCTCATCGGCGTCGAGCGGGAGTTGACCGAGGCCGACGTCGAGCTGGACGAGCGGTACCACGCCGGTGTCTACGGCGTCCCCGACGAGGCCACCCTGGAGGCGATGAGGCTCGCCGCGCGGACCGAGGGCATGGTCACCGACCCCGTCTACGAGGGGAAGTCGATGGCCGGGATGATCGACCTGGTCGCACGTGGCGAGATCGGCCGCGACTCCACCGTGCTCTACGCCCACCTGGGCGGGCAGCCGGCGCTGAACGCGTACAGCGCCCTGTTCTGAGCCGTGCCCGCGCGATCGGCGGAGCGGCGCCGAACGCGCGGGCCCGCGTCGTGGGAGACGATCTCCGCGGCGCGGGCCGCGCCGGGAGGGTCTCCACCGGGGGTGTACGTCCCGTCCCGGGTAGCCGTGCCGGACACCGCTCCCGGCCTCCTGGCCGGGGCAGGCCGCGCCGGATGCCGGGCGGGCGACGTCGACGACCGGTGGAGCCGACGCCGGCCCTCGGGTGGGCGGTGGCGATGACGGGGAGGACGGCATCCGGCCGGGCGCTCCCCGTCTGGTGTCCCCGGGTGAAGTGGTGGAGCATGCGGGCAGCACGAGCTGCCCGGAGAGAGGGGCGGGGGCTGTCTCCGTTCGGTCTCCGACGACTGCGCAGAGACTCCCCGGTCCGCAAGGAGTAACTGGATGACGCAGGTCAAGCCCATGCGCGCGGACGCTCGCCGCAACTACGGGCGGTTGCTGGAGGCGGCGGCGGAGGCCTTCGCCGCGCAGGGGGAGGGCGCGTCCCTCGACGACATCGCCAAGCGGGCGGGCGTCGGTTCCGGCACGCTGTACCGGCACTTCCCGACGCGTCAGGCGCTGCTGGAGGCGGCGTACGTCGACCGGGTCGAGGCACTCGCCGCGCGCGCCGACGAGCTCGGCGAGGAGCTGCCGCCGGGCGAGGCGCTGGTGGCCTGGCTGAACGAGCTGTGCGCCGGCACCCTCCAGGTCCGCGGGATGAAGGCCCTGCTCGGGTCGGCCGTCACGGACGGCGGCGTCGCGGCGGTCTCCTGCGGCACGCGGGTGCGGGACGCGGCGACCCGGCTCGTCGGGGCGGCGCAGCGGGAGGGGACCCTGCGGGCGGACGTCGAGCCCGTCGAGGTGCTGCGGCTGGCGCACGGTGTGTCGACGGCGGCGGAACTGGCGAACGGGGACGGCGACTGCATCCGGCGGTATGTGTCCCTGCTGACGGAGGGGTTGCGGGCCGGGCGGTGAGGGCGGCGGCGGGCTCCCCCTGCCGGGGGTGCCCGCCGCGGTGCCGTCAGAGGGCCTGGGCCGCCGGCTTCACCATGTTCCGCACCGTCCGGGCCTTCACGAACTCGCCCATGGCCGTCATCTCCCACTCGCCGGTGAACTGGCGGATCAGCTTGGCCATCATCACGCCCGTCTGCGGCTCGGCGCTGGTGAGGTCGAAGCGGACGAGCTCCTCGCCGGTCGCGGCGTCCAGCAGGCGGCAGTAGGCCTTGGCGACCTCAGTGAACTTCTGGCCGGAGAAGGAGTTGACGGTGAAGACCAGGCCCGTGACCTCCTGGGGGAGACGGCCGAGGTCGACGGTGATCACCTCGTCGTCGCCGCCGCCCTCGCCGGTGAGGTTGTCGCCGGAGTGCTTGACCGCGCCGTTCACGATGGACAGCTTGCCGAAGTAGCAGCTGTCGATGTGGTTGCGCTGGGGGCCGTAGGCGATGACCGAGGCGTCCAGGTCGATGTCCCTGCCGCGGTACGCCGGCTCCCAGCCGAGGCCCATCCTGACCTGCGAGAGCAGCGGGCGGCCGCCCTTGACGAGGGAGACGGTCTGGTTCTTCTGCAGGCTGACGCGGCCCTTGTCGAGGTTGATCTTGCCGGCGCCGGGGGCGGGCGGGGCGGGCGGCGCGGGCGGGGCCGGGGGAGCCGCCGGGGTGGACAGCGGGGGCGCCGGCGGGGTCACCGGCGGTTGCATGGTGGGCGTGGGCGGGGCGACCGGCTGGGCCGGGGCCGGCGCGGGCTCCTCCACCGTGACGCCGAAGTCGGTGGCGATGCCGGCCAGGCCGTTGGCGTAGCCCTGGCCCACCGCGCGGGCCTTCCAGGCGCCGTTGCGCAGGTAGATCTCCACGACCACCAGCGCGGTCTCGGTGCCGAGCTGCGGGGGCGTGAACGTGGCCAGGACGCTGTTGTCGTCCGCGTTGCGGACGGTGGCCGTCGGTTCGACGCCCTGGAAGGTCTGGCCGGCGGCGTCGGGGCTCGCGGTGACGACGATCTTCTCGATGCCCGGGGGGAGGGCGGAGGTGTCGACCGTGATCGCGTCGGGGGCGGTGCCGCCGCCGGAACGGTACGTCACGCCGGGGCCGCTCGGCTGGTTGTAGAAGATGAAGTCGTCGTCGGAGCGCACCTTGCCGTCGGCGGTGAGCAGCAGGCCCGAAACGTCGAGCCGTACCGGGGCGGCGACGTCCACCGTCACACGGGCGACGGGGAGAGGGATGTTCGAGCCGGGGGTCATAGCTGTCATGCCCCGTGAACGAGCGAGGGCGTTTTACCGTTCCCTTACCGTCCCCATTCGGTCGGGCCGGCCGCATGGGAGGTGGCCCCCGGCCCTGCGGGCGGATCCTCCACGGGACCACCACGATCTCGCGGCACGGCGGCGGGGGGGGCCCGGGGGGGGCCCCCCCCCCCCCCGGGGGGGCCGGGGGGGCGGGGGGGGCCCCATCGGCGGGTCGCCGCCGCCCTGGCCGCCCCCGTCGGCGGGCGCGGGGGTG
>NZ_JBIBVX010000001.1:0-147413 GCF_043080745.1 Streptomyces sp. NPDC014995 | reverse complement strand
TATGAGTGGCGCAGAAGCGATTCGCCTCCGGCGGTTAGGGGGTTGTGCTCCGTTTGGGGGGGCCCCCCCCCCCCCCCGCGGGGGGGGGGGGGGGGGGGGGGGGGGGGGGGGCCCCCCCCCCCCCCGCCGCTGTGGTCCTGTTCCGGTCAGTACGGCCAGATCGGCGGGTCGCTGACGAAGTGGCCGCCCAGGTAGGCGTGCGCGATGTTGTCGGGGTCCAGCTCGCCCTGCTCGGCGATCAGCTTCTCGGCGTACGGCTCGGAGTCGTCCTGCGGCTCGTAGCCGAGCGCCCGGGCGCTGCCGAGGTCCCACCACAGCCGGGTGTTGGCGGAGGAGCCGTGGACGACGGTGTGGCCGACGTTCTCGGCGGTCAGGGCCGCGTGGAAGAGGCGGGCGCCGTCGGCCGGGCTCATCCACACCGACAGCATGCGCACGCTGGTCGGCTCGGGGAAGCAGGAGCCGATGCGCACCGACACGGTCTCCAGGCCGTGCCTGTCCCAGTAGAGCTGGGCGAGGTCCTCGCCGAAGCACTTGGACAGGCCGTAGAAGGTGTCCGGGCGGCGCGGGGTGTCGACCGGGATCAGCGGGTCGTCGCCCTGGGGGCGGGGGGTGAAGCCGACCGCGTGGTTGGAGGAGGCGAAGACGATCCGGCCGACGCCCTCCTCGCGGGCGGCCTCGTACAGGTGGTAGGTGCCCTCGATGTTCGCCTTGAGGATCTTCTCGAAGGGGGCTTCCAGGGAGATGCCCGCGAGGTGGATGATCGCGTCGACGCCCCGTACGGCCTCCCGTACGGCGTCCTTGTCGGCGAGGTCCGCGACGATCGCGTCCGGCTCGCCGTCGATCGGGCGCAGATCGAGCAGGCGCAGCTCGTAGCCGTAGCCGGGGAGCAGCTCCCGCATCAGGGTGCCGAGGCCACCGGCGGCGCCGGTGAGCAGGACGGTGCGCGGAGCGGGCATCCTCGGGTCTCCTTGGGTCGACGCAGGCACAGGGCCGCATGCATGGACGATATTCACATGCATGGACACGCTAAGGAGCGTCGCCACGCCCCGTCAAGTGGCGCGCGGAGTCGGTGAATCCGCCTGTGGGACGCGGTTTGGGGAGCTTGACCGGCGCGGAAGGGCGTCCTTAGGGTGACCGTGTTCAGAAATATGGACGCTGATCAGAGACATGAGTGTTGTGCGTAGTCCGTGCCAGTCCGAGGGAGAGCCCGTGACGTCAGCCCCGCTCGCCGCACGCCTGCGTGTCCCCAGCGGACCGCTGTTCTTCCCCGTCACCGCCTTCGGTCCCGACGGCTCCGTCGACCTCGACGCCTACCGGGCGCACGTCCGCCGGGGGGTCGCGGCCGGCGCGGCGGCCGTCTTCGCGTGCTGCGGCACCGGGGAGTTCCACGCGCTCACACCGGAGGAGTTCGAACTCTGCGTGCGGGCGGCGGTGGAGGAGACCGGCGGGCGGGTGCCGGTCGTCGCGGGCGCCGGCTACGGGACCGCGCTCGCGGTGCGGTACGCGCGGCTCGCGCACGCGGCCGGGGCGGACGGCCTGCTCGCGATGCCGCCCTACCTCGTCGTCGCCGGCCAGGAGGGACTGCTGCGCCACTACCGGGAGGTGGCGGCCGCGACCCCGCTCCCGGTGATCGTCTACCAGCGCGACAACGTCGTCCTCACCCCGGAGACCGTCGTCGGCCTGGCCCGCACCGAGGGCGTCATCGGCCTCAAGGACGGGCTCGGCGACCTCGACCTCATGCAGCGGATCGTCAGCGCCGTCCGCACCGAGGTGCCCGGCGACTTCCTCTACTTCAACGGTCTGCCGACCGCCGAACAGACCCAGCTCGCCTACCACGGCATCGGCGTCACCCTCTACTCGTCGGCCGTCTTCTGCTTCGCCCCCGAGATCGCCCTCGCCTTCCACCGGGCGCTCACCACCGGCGACCCGACCACCGAGCACCGCCTGCTGGACGGCTTCTACCGCCCGTTCGTCGAACTGCGCGCCCAGGGCCGCGGCTACGCCGTCTCCCTGGTCAAGGCCGGCGTCCGGCTGCGCGGACTGGACGTCGGCGAGGTTCGGCCCCCGCTGCACGAGCCGGGCGAGGATCATGTCAAGCAGCTCGCCCAGGTGATCGAGCGCGGATACGCGCTGCTCGAAGAGGACATGACGGAGGACCAGTGAAGGCGTCGACATTCGTCTACCCGTGGGACGTCAACGGGGACCCGGAGGCCCCGGCCCGCATCGCCGCGCTCGGCGTGCCACAGGTGACGCTCGCCGCCGCCTACCACTCCACCCGCGCCCTCACCCCGCGCCACCCGCGCCACCGCATCGTCACCGCCGAGCACGCGGCCGTGCTGTACCCGGCGGACGAGCGGTGGGACGGCCGCACCCTGCGCCCCTACCCGGCCGGCGACTGGGCTCCCGGCGACGCCTGGGGCGAGGCCGCCGCCGCGCTCGCCGGGGCCGGTCTGGAGGTGCACACCTGGGTGGTGCTCGCGCACAACTCGCGCCTGGGCGCCGAGCATCCGGACACCTCGGTGGTCAACGCCTACGGCGACCGCTACCCGTGGGCCCCGTGCATCGCGCAGCCCGCCACCCGCGCGTACCTCGTCGACCTGGCCGCCGAGGCCGCCGTACGGCCCGGCGCGGTCGGCACCGAGCTGGAGTCCCTCGGCTGGTACGGCCTCCAGCACCTGCACGCCCACGACAAGACCGGCGGGGTCGGTCTCGGGGACGCCGGGCAGTACCTGATGGCGCTCTGCTTCTGCCCGGCCTGCCGGGAGGGCTACGGCGCGCAGGGCCTGGACGCGGACGAGCTGGCGGCGGCCGTACGGACCGCGCTGGAGCCGCTGTGGCAGGGGGCACCCGACGAGGGGAGCTGGGCGGGTGTCGAGAAGCTCCTCGGGGAGGGGACGGCGGCGGCCACGCGCGCGTGGCGCGACGCGACGGCCCGCAGCCTCCAGGAGGCGGCGGTCGCGGCCGTCCGCTCGGCGGCACCGGAGGGCTTCCAGGTGCTGCTGCACGCCGACCCCGTGACCCACCACGTCGGTGCCAACCCGGGCGTCGACCCGGCGCACGTCCTGTCCGTCGCGGACGGGGTCGTCGTGCCCTGCGCGGGCGGCCCCGGCCTGCTCACGCCCTTCGCCGAGCAGGACCGGGAGGGAGCCGTGATCGCCGCGAACCTCACCGTCGTCTCCGGCATGGGCGGCAGCCCCGGCACGCTCGCGGCCGACGCGGCCCGCGCGCGGGAGCTGGGGGCCACCGAGATCCGGCTCTATCACGCGGGGTTGGCGTCCGACGGCGACCTGGAGGCCGTGCGCAAGGGGCTCAGCGCGCTCTGAGCCAGCACCGCCAGCTGCGCGACGCCCAGGACGGCCAGCAACAGCCGGTGGTCGGCCAGTTCGACCAGGGCCGCCCCCACGCCCAGCCCGACCGCGTTCGGCGCGAACATCAGGGTGTGGGCGGTGGCGGTGGCCCGCCCCAGCAGCCGGTCCGGCGTCTCGCGCTGTACGGCGGTGAGCGCGGCGACCAGCACACAGGGCAGCCCCACACCGATCGCCGCGCTGCACGCCAGGGCCACCACGTCGGACGGCACCGCCCGCAGCGCCACCGCCACGCCGGTGAGCGTGATGCCGGCCGCCGCGAACCGCCGCTCGCCCAGCCGGCGCAGGGCGGGCCCGGTGAGCAGCCCGATCGCGACGGACCCGGCGCCCTGGACGGCGTAGAGCACACCCGTGTACGCGGGGGAGTGGCCGAGGCCCTCGACGACGGCGTGGACCAGCGCGCCGTTGAACCCCGCGAACAGCATCGTCGTCCCGCCGGCCAGGACCAGGGGCCGCAGCCGCGGGTCCCGCAGCAGGTGCCGGGCGCCCTCCGCCGTCCGCTCCCGCCGGCCACTCGCCGACGGCCCGGGCCTGCTCTCGCGCACCCGGACGCAGGAGTACAGCAGGGCCGCACCCGCGAAGGTCGCCGCGTCCAGGAGCGCCACGCTCGGGCCGCCGTAGGCCGCGTACACGCCCGCGCCGGCCAGGGGGGCCAGCAGCTTCATGCCCTCGACGGCCGTGGTGCGCAGGCCGTTGAAGTCGCCGAGGAGACCGGGGTCGACGGCGGTGGCGACCAGCGCGGACTTCGCGGCCTCGTGGACGACCGACACCGTGCCGTAGACCAGCAGGACCGTGAACAGCAGCCACAGGCCGCTCGGGGAGTCGACGGCGAGGAGGGCCGGCAGCAGGGCCGCGAGGAGCAGGTTGAGCGCGATCAGCAGGGGCTTGCGGCGGGTGCGGTCGGCGAGCGGGCCCAGCGCCGGGCCGGCCACGGTCGGCACCCACAGGGCGAACGTGCACAGCGCGGCCAGCCCGTCCGAACCGGTGAGGTCCTTGACCCACACCCCGGACGCCAGCCACAGCGCGGAGGTGCCGAAACCGGAGAGCACCAGGGCGGCGAGGTGCAGCGCCGCGTCGCGGTCGCGCAGGACGCGCACCACGGACCATGTCGTCGTCTTCGTCATGCCTGGTCATCGTGGATCTAAGGCGGCCGGGCGGGCATCGGGCAGATGCCCTAGAGCGGTCCCGGCGGCACGATGCCCGGTGTCCGACCGGAGCGATGAGTTTCCGGGCCGCCGCCGGTCCACCCCACATGACCGACACGACCACCACTCTCGACCTCGGACCGCAGGCCCGGATCGTGGCGCGCCTCGCGGAAGGGGTGCGGGACGACCAGCTCGCGGACGCCACGCCCTGCCCGGGCTACGCCGTGCGCACCATGCTCGGGCATCTGGCGGGCCTCGCCGTCGCCTTCCGTGACGCCGGACGCAAGGACCTGGGCCCCACGACGGACACCGCCCCGGACGCCGCCCTGCCCGACATCGGCCCCGGCTGGCGCGAGGAGCTGCCCAGGGTGCTCGGCGAACTCGCCGACGCCTGGCGGGACCCCGCCGCCTGGACGGGCACGACCCGGGCAGGCGGCGTCGACCTGCCCGGCGCGGTGGCGGGCGCCGTGGCCGCCGACGAGCTGGTCATCCACGGCTGGGACCTGGCGCGGGCCACCGGGCAGGAGTACGTGCCCGACCCGGCGGCGCTGCGGGCGTGCTGCGCGTTCCTGCGGGCCGTCGCCGAGGAGCCCGGCCGCGGGGGCGGGATCTTCGGTCCCGTCGTGCCCGTCCCGCAGGACGCCCCGCTGCTCGACCAAGCCGTCGGACTGAGCGGGCGTGATCCGGGCTGGACGCCGTAGCCGGCCCGATGAGCACGTCGTAGACGGAGGTAATCAGGGCGCGTCCGGCGGGGAGGAACCGTACGCTCCCCACCATGCCCCTCAGCCTCACCGTCCTCGGTACCGCCTCCCCGCACCCGGGGCCGGACCGTCCCTGTTCCGGGTACCTGCTGCGCGGCGGGGGTGCCGAGGTGTGGGTGGACGCGGGGACCGGGACGTTCGCCGGGTTGCAGCGGCACACGGATCCGCGGCGGCTCACGGCGATCTGGATCTCCCATCTGCACGCCGACCACAGCGCCGACCTCCTCGCCGCCTACTACGCGTTGGCCCACGGCGGCCTCACCCCGCCGGCCCCCCTGCCGGTGTACGCCCTGGCGGACTGCGCCCAGCGGCTCGCCGGGTTCCTCGGGCGGCCGGACGTCCGGTTCCTGAGCGGTGTCCTCGACTTCCGGCCGCTGTACGACGGGCATGCCGTACGGCACTGGAACCTCCGGCTCACCTCGCGCGCGGTGGTCCACGACACCGAGGCGTACGGGCTGCGCGCCGAGTGCCAGGGCAGTGTCCTCGCGTACTCCGGGGACAGCGGGCCGTGCGGCGCGCTCACCGACCTCGCCCTGGGGGCCGACCTGTTCCTGTGCGAGGCGGACATCGACCGGCATCGCGAAGGCGAACAGGTGCACCTCACGCCGGAGGACGCCGGCGACGCCGCCCGCAAGGCCGGTGTGCGCGAGCTGGTCGTCACCCACGTCGGGCCCACGCTGACCAGGGAGTCCGCGACCGCGCGGGCCGGTGTCGCGTTCGGCGGCCCCACCCGTGCCGCGGTCGAGGGCGTCACCCTCTCGCTCTGACACCTTTTCCGCGCAACCCCGATTTCCTCTGTCAGAAGCATTGACGAAACACGGGGCCCCTCCTACCTTCAACGCGTCGTACTTCGTACGTCATATATGAGACGCGATACGCGAGATCAGATACGCGACATCCATCCGAGAGGCGCGCATGACCTCTGTGCCCACGCCGATCCCGTCCCGCACGCAGTACGTGCTGGAGGAGATCAAACGCCGCATCCTCACCGGGCAGTTGACGCCGGGTCAGGCGCTGGTCGAGACCGAGCTCGCCGCACAGTTCGGGGTCTCCAAGACCCCGGTGCGCGAGGCGCTCAAGACCCTCGCCGGCACCGGACTGGTCGTCATGAGCCAGTACAAGGGCGTCACGGTGCGCATGGTGGACGCGGACATGGCGCGCGAGGTCTACGACGTGCGGCTGCTGCTGGAGCCCGAGGCGCTGAAGCGCGCCGTGCGGCGCGGGGCCTCCCTCGAGGCCGCCCGTTCCGCGCTGACCCGGGCCGACCAGGCGACCGACACCGCCGAACGGTCCCTCGCCAACCGCGAGTTCCACCGCGCCCTCTACCTGCCGTGCGGCAACCCGCTGCTCGGCCGGATGCTGGACGAGGTCCGCGACCAGGCCGCCCTGGTCTCCGCCGTCGCGTGGGCGGCCTCGCCCTCCTGGGAGCGGGAGGCCTGCGAACACCGCGAGATCCTGCGGCTCGCCCTGGACGGCGACGCGGACGGTGCGGCCGGCGCCCTCCACGCCCATATCGCGTCGTTCGTGCAGCGCGCCTTCCCCGAGGCCGGGGACACGGCGCCGGGACAGGAAGGTCAGGAATGAGCAGCGTGGCGTTCGAGACCCAACGGGCGGCCCTGGCCGACGTCGTGGCCATCCCGGTGACCCCCTTCGCCGAGGACGGCTCCGTCGACCAGGACGCCCACCGGGCCCTGTTGCGCCGTCTGCTCGACGGCGGGGTCACCACCCTCACGCCCAACGGCAACA
Organism: Streptomyces sp. NPDC014995; assembly: GCF_043080745.1. Classification (NCBI taxonomy): domain Bacteria; kingdom Bacillati; phylum Actinomycetota; class Actinomycetes; order Kitasatosporales; family Streptomycetaceae; genus Streptomyces; species Streptomyces sp. NPDC014995. The sequence goes on along the minus strand of NZ_JBIBVX010000001.1, from coordinate 140,396 downwards.
CCGGCGAGTTCTACGCCCTCACCCCCGAGGAGCGCCGCCTGGTCACGGAGATGACCATCGACGAGTCCGGCGACCGCGCCGTGATCCTGGTCGGCGTCGGACACGACGTCCCCACCGCCGTCGCCTCCGCCCGCCACGCCCGCGACCTCGGCGCGCAGATGGTGATGGTCCACCAGCCCGTCCACCCCTACGTCTCGCAGAGCGGCTGGGTCGACTACCACCGCGCCATCGCCGAGGCCGTGCCCGAGCTGGGTGTCGTCCCGTACATCCGCAACGCGCAGCTCACCGGCGGCCGGCTCGCCGAACTCGCCGACGCCTGCCCGAACGTGATCGGCGTGAAGTACGCCGTCCCGGACGCGGCCCGCTTCGCCGCCTTCGCCCGCGACGCCGGGCTGGAACGGTTCGTCTGGGTCGCCGGCCTGGCCGAGCCGTACGCCCCCTCCTACTTCTCCGCGGGCGCCACCGGCTTCACCTCCGGCCTGGTGAACGTCGCCCCGGCCGTTTCGCTGAACATGATCGAGGCGCTGAGATCCGGTGACTACCCGGCCGCCATGAAGGTCTGGGAGCAGATCCGCCGCTTCGAGGAACTGCGCGCCGCCAACGGCTCCGCCAACAACGTCACCGTCGTCAAGGAGGCCCTCGCCTCCCTCGGACTGTGCCGCCGCGAGGTCCGCCCGCCGAGCAGGCCGCTGCCCGAGGACGAGCGCGCGGAGGTCGCCGCCATCGCCGCCGGGTGGTCCATATGACCGAGACCGCCAGGAAGCGCCCCGAGGACCTCCGAAGCCATCAGTGGTACGGCACCGAGGGGCTGCGTTCCTTCAGCCACCGCGCCCGCACCCGCCAGCTCGGCTACCTCCCCGAGGAACACCTCGGCAAGCCCGTCATCGCGATCCTCAACACCTGGTCCGACATCAACCCCTGCCACGTCCACCTGCGCGACCGCGCCCAGGCCGTGAAGCGCGGGGTGTGGCAGGCGGGCGGTTTCCCGCTGGAGTTCCCGGTCTCCACCCTCAGCGAGACCTTCCAGAAGCCGACCCCGATGCTCTACCGCAACATGCTCGCGATGGAGACCGAGGAGCTGCTGCGGTCGTACCCGGTCGACGGCGCCGTCCTGATGGGCGGCTGCGACAAGACGACCCCCGCCCTGCTCATGGGCGCGGCCAGCGTCGACCTGCCGACCGTCTTCGTGCCCGCCGGGCCCATGCTGCCGGGCCACTGGCGCAACGAGGTCCTCGGCTCCGGCACCGACATGTGGAAGTACTGGGACGACAAGCGCGCCGGCCTCATCGGCGACTGCGAGATGACCGAGCTGGAGAACGGCCTCGCCCGCTCGCCCGGCCACTGCATGACGATGGGGACGGCGTCCACGCTGACGGCCGCGGCGGAGGTCCTGGGGGTGACCGTGCCGGGGGCGTCGAGCATCCCGGCCGTCGACTCCGGGCACGACCGCATGGCCGCCGCGGCGGGCCTGCGCGTCGTCGACCTGGTCCACCGGGACCGGACGCTGAACGACATCCTCACCCGCGACGCCTTCGAGGACGCCGTCACCACCGTCCTCGGCCTCGGCGGCTCCACCAACGCCGTGATCCACCTGATCGCCATGGCGGGCCGGTCCGGCGTCAGGCTCACCCTCGACGACTTCGACCGCATCGCCCGCACGGTCCCCGTCCTCGCCAACGTCCGCCCGGGCGGCCAGAAGTACCTCATGGAGGACTTCCACTTCGCGGGCGGCCTCCCCGGGTTCCTCTCCCGGATCCCGGACCTGCTCCACCTCGACCGGCCGACGGTCGCGTACGACACCCTGCGCGAGCAGATCGCCGACGCGCGGGTGCACAACGACGACGTGATCCGGCCCCGGGACAACCCGGTCGCGAGCGAGGGCGGGGTGGCCGTGCTGCGCGGCAACCTCTGCCCGGACGGCGCGGTCATCAAGCACATCCCCGCCGAGCAGCACCTGCTCAAGCACACCGGCCCCGCGGTCGTCTTCGACGACTACCGGACCATGCAGCGGACCATCAACGACCCCTCGCTGGGCATCACCGCGGACAGCGTCCTGGTGCTGCGCAACGCCGGCCCCAAGGGCGGCCCGGGCATGCCCGAGTACGGCATGCTGCCCATCCCCGACCACCTGCTCAAGCAGGGCGTGCGGGACATGGTCCGGATCTCCGACGCCCGGATGAGCGGCACGAGTTACGGCGCGTGCGTGCTGCACGTGGCACCCGAGTCGTACGTCGGCGGACCCCTCGCCCTGGTGCGCACGGGGGACTCGATCACCCTCGACGTCGCGGCCCGCTCCCTCCAGCTCCACGTGGACGACGAGGAGCTGGAGCGGCGCCGGGCACAGTGGACGCCGCCGCCCACCCGCTACGAGCGCGGCTACGGCGCGCTCTACAACGAACAGATCACCCAGGCCGACACGGGCTGCGACTTCGAGTTCCTGGCCCGGCCGGGCAAGGTGCAGGACCCGTACGCGGGCTGACCCCGGTACCACCCGCTCGGCCAAGAGCCGATCACGCACCTGGAGAAAGCGCTTCCTGAACGACGCACGCACGACGCACGCACGACGCACACACGAAGTACGAGAACGGAGAACAGTCATGGCCCAAGCCGCAGCCGTGGCGAAACCGCCCGCGCCACCCCGGCGGCGCCGTGCCTCCGCCACGCCGCGCAGACTGCCGTACCTGCTGATCGCCCCGGCGGCCCTGCTCATGCTGGGCTTCATCGCCTACCCGGTGATCAGCGTCTTCTACTACAGCCTGCAGAACTACAACCCCACCAAACCGTGGCGGAACGGCTACGCGGGCTTCGACAACTTCGTCCACGCCTTCACCGAGGACCCCGTCTTCTGGGACACGCTGACCTTCAGCGCCAAGTGGGTCTTCGTCGAGGTCGGGCTCCAGCTGCTGTTCGGCCTGGCGCTGGCGCTCATCGTCAACCAGACCTTCGTGGGCCGGGCGATGGGACGCGCCCTGGTCTTCTCCCCGTGGGCCGTCTCCGGCGTCCTGACCTCCGCGATCTGGGTGCTGCTCTACAACTCCCAGACCGGCATCACCCGTTACCTCGCGGACATGGGCATCGGCTCCTACGGCACCAGCTGGCTGTCGGACACCTCCACCGTCTTCCCGGCGGCGATCGTCGCCGACCTGTGGCGCGGTGTCCCCTTCTTCGCGATCCTGATCCTCGCCGACCTCCAGTCCGTCTCGAAGGACCTGTACGAGGCGGCCGAGGTCGACGGGGCGAGCAGGTTCAAGCAGTTCTGGCACATCACGCTGCCGCACCTGAAGGACGCCATCATCCTGTCCACGCTGCTGCGCGCGGTGTGGGAGTTCAACAACGTCGACCTGCTCTACACCCTGACCGGCGGCGGACCCGCGGGCGAGACCACGACGCTGCCGCTCTACATCGCCAACACCTCCGTCGACGCCCACAACTTCGGCTACGCGTCCGCCCTGACCACGGTCGCGTTCGTGATCCTGCTCTTCTGCTCGATGGTCTATCTGCGGCTGAGCAAGTTCGGAAGTGAGGCCAAGTGATCACCAAGGAGGCCACCGAGGTGGCGCCCACGCCCGTGAGCGTCCCCACCGCGACCGAGCAGCGGCCGCGCAGGAAGAACCGCTCCTGGGACGAGGTTCCGCGCTGGCAGATCTACCTGCCCCTGTCGATCTACCTCGTCTTCACCCTCATCCCCTTCTACTGGATCCTGCTCTTCGCCCTGCGCCCGGCCGGCTCGACCTCGCTGGTGCCCTGGCCGATGACCTTCGACCACTTCGACAAGGTCTGGACGGAACGCAGCTTCGGCACCTACTTCCAGAACAGCCTGCTCGTCGGTGTCGCCACCCTGGTCATGACGACCGTGGTCGCGCTGGCCGGCGGCTACGCCCTCGCCCGCTTCGACTTCAAGATCAAGCAGGCCTTCATGCTGGCCCTGCTCTGCTCCCAGTTCGTGCCGGGCGCGCTGCTCCTGGTCCCGCTGTTCGAGATCTTCGCCGAGCTCCAGATGATCAACTCGCTGGGCAGCGTCATCATCGCGGAGACCGTCTTCCAACTGCCGCTGTCGATGATCCTGATCAGCAACTTCATCAAGAACGTGCCGTACTCGCTGGAGGAGGCGGCCTGGGTCGACGGCTGCAACCGCATGACGGCCTTCCGGATCGTCGTCCTGCCGCTGCTGCGGCCCGGACTGATCGCCGTCGGCTCCTTCGCCTTCGTCCACTCCTGGAACCACTTCCTGTTCGCCCTGATGTTCCTGAACAACCAGGACAAGCAGACGATCCCGGTCGGCCTCAACACCCTGATGAGCGCGGACAGCGTCGACCTCGGCGCGCTCGCCGCGGGCGGCATCATCGCGGCCGTCCCCGTCGTCATCGTCTTCGCCTTCATCCAGAAGTGGCTGATCACGGGCTTCAGCGCGGGGGCGGTGAAGGGATGAGAGCACGTCATATCGCCGTGGTGGCGGGGACGCTCGGGCTCCTGTGCGTCCCCGCCCACGCCGAGGCCCGTGACATCAGCCGCGACATCCTCGCCCCGAACGACGGCTGGGCCTCGGCCGAGGGCGGCACCACGGGCGGCGCCGCCGCCGACGACGCCCACGTGTACACGGTCACCGACCGCGCCGGCCTGGTCCGCGCCCTCGACCACGGCAGCGACACCCCGAAGATCATCAGGATCGCCGGGACGATCGACGCCAACACCGACGACGACGGCGACCACGTGGACTGCGCCGACTACGCCACCGACGGCTACGACCTGAAGAAGTACCTGGCCGCCTACGACCCCCGCACCTGGGGTTCGGCCAAGCCCAGCGGCCCGCAGGAGGAGGCCCGCCAGGCCTCCGCCGCCCGGCAGGCCGAGCGGGTCGTCCTGCCCGTCGGCTCGAACACCACCATCGTCGGGCTGGGCAAGGGCGCCGTCCTCAAGGGCGCCAGCCTCCAGGTCAGGAACGCGGACAACGTCATCCTCCGCAACCTCGACCTGCGCGACGCCTACGACTGCTTCCCCGTCTGGCAGCCCAACACCGGCGGCCTCGGCGACTGGAAGACGGCGTACGACAACGTCTGGCTGGCCGGCGCGACGCACGTGTGGGTCGACCACGTCACCGCCTCCGACAAGGGCCACCCGGACGCGGCCGAACCCACCTACTTCGGCCGCAACCACCTCCGCCACGACGGCCTGCTGGACATCACCAACGGCTCCGACCTGGTCACCGTCTCCTGGAGCCGGTTCGCCGACCACGACAAGGCGATGCTGATCGGCAACGGCGACACGGCGACCGGCGACCGCGGCAGGCTGCGGGTCACCCTGCACCACAACACCTTCGAGTCGGTCGTCCAGCGCGCGCCACGCGTCCGCTTCGGACAGGTGCACCTCTACAACAACCGGTACGTGGTCGAGGAGGACGACGCCGACCACCGCTATTCCCTGGGCGTCTCCACCGAGTCCGGCATCTACGCCGAGAACAACGTCTTCCACACCCCCGGGCACGTGGAGGTCGCCGACCTGGTCAAGAGCTGGAACGGCACCGCCCTGCACCAGACCGGCACCCTCTTCAACGGCTATCCGGTCGACCTGCTCGCCATTCACAACACCTACAACAGCGGCAGCGAGCGTGATCTCACGGCGGACGTCGGCTGGACGCCCACCCTGCACACGAAGATCGACAGCGCCGGGACGGCCGACCGAGAGGTGGCACGCGGCGCGGGCGCGGGGAGGATCCCATGACCGTACCCATCGTCCTCGCGGGCGCGCGCGGCCACGGCCGCTGGCACCTGGACAACATCCGCCGGCTCCAGGACAAGGGCATCGTCCGCCTCGCGGGCGTCTGCGAGCTGACCCCGCTCACCCCGGACGAGATCCCGGAGGGCCTCGGCGCGCCCGAGCAGTCCGCCGACTTCGGCGCGCTGCTCGACTCCACCCGCGCCCGGATCGCCGTCGTCTGCACCCCGATCCCCACCCACACCGACCTGGCGCTGACCGCGGCCCGCAAGGGCGTGCACCTGCTGCTGGAGAAGCCGCCGGCGCCGTCGTACGCGGAGTTCCGCCGGATGGCGGAGGGGGTCGCCGAGGCGGGCGTCGTCTGCCAGATCGGCTTCCAGTCGCTGGGCTCGCACGCCCTGCCCGCCATGCGCCGGATGATCGCCGACGGGGTGATCGGCGAGGTGGCCGGGGTCGGCGGGGCCGGCGCCTGGGCGCGCGCGGAGTCGTACTTCCGGCGGGCGCCCTGGGCGGGCAAGCGGCGGCTGAACGGCGTCGACGTGATCGACGGCGCCCTCACCAACCCGCTCGCGCACGCCGTCGCCACCGCGCTCGCGCTGGCCGGCGCCACCCGCGCGCAGGACGTCACCGGCATCGAGACCGAGCTGGCGCACGCCAACGCCATCGAGTCCGACGACACCTCCTGCGTCCGGGTCACCACCACCGCGGGCCGTCCGGTCACCGTCGCCGCCACCCTGTGCGCCGAGGACCCCGACGACCCGTACGTCCTGGTGCACGGCAGCAGCGGCCGGATCACCTTCTGGTACAAGCAGGACCGCGTCCTGCTCCAGCGCGCCGGCCACGGCCCCGAGGAGTTCGAGTACGGCCGCACCGACCTGCTGGAGAACCTCGTCGACCACCTCACCGACGGGGCCGAGCTGCTGGTCCCGCCGGCCGCGACCGAGGCGTTCATGCGGGTCGTCGAGGCCATCCGGGTCGCCCCCGACCCCGTCCGGCTATCCGAGGACACCTGGCACCTGCTGCCCGACGAGGGCCGCCGGGTGGTCCCCGGCATCGACGGGCTCGTCGCGGCCGCCGCCGACACCCTCGCCCTCTACTCCGAACTGGGCGCCCCCTGGGCGTCCCCGACCGCGCATCCGGAAGAGGTGAGCACCTGATGACGGCACCCGACTCACCGGTCGTCCTGCGCGTCGCGGGCCGCCCCGTCGGCCGCTACGTCACCCGGCCCGAACTCCCCGCCCGGCTCTCCCCCCGCCCCTATCTGCACCCCGTCACCACCCTGGCCGGCACGGCGGTCACCGAACTGAGCCCGGCCGACCACATCCACCACCTCGGCGTCGGTGTCGCCGTTCCCGACGTCGAGGGGCACAACTTCTGGGGCGGACGCACCTTCGTCCGCGACCAGGGCCCGACCGAGCTCGACAACCACGGCGCCCAGCGGCACATCGGCTTCCAGTTGCGCGACCCCGACGGCTTCGTGGAGGAGCTGCGCTGGGTGGCCGCAGGAGCCGAGCTGCTGCGCGAGCGCCGTACCGTCGCGGCCACCGCACTCACCGACTCGGCCTGGGCACTGGACTTCACCTTCTCCCTCACCAACGTCACCCCGGACCCGGTGACGATCGGCAGCCCCGCCACCAACGGGCGCCCCGGCGCGGCCTACGGCGGCTTCTTCTGGCGCGCCCGCAAGGAGGCCACGGCCCCCGACGTCTTCACCGCCGACGCCGAGGGCGAGGCCGAGGTCCACGGCGGGCGCGCCGACTGGCTCGCCCTGGCGGGACGGGGGTCCCCCCGCACGAGCGAAGCCGGGGGCGGGGGAGGCTGGACGCTGGTCTTCGCGGGTGCCACCGACACCACCCGCCGCGACCCCTGGTTCGTCCGCACCGCCGAGTACCCGGGCGTCGGTTCCTCCCTCGCCTCCGCCGGACGGCTCGCGATCGCGCCCGGCGACACCGCCGTCCGCCGCATCGTCACCGTCGTCGCCGACGGCCGCCTGGGCCGCGACGAGGCGGCGTCCCTGGTCCGGAAGGCGGTCAGCCAGTGACGCACGAGACGTACGAGAACCCTGTCCTGAACGCCGACTGGTCCGACCCGGACGTCGTGCGCGTCGGCGACGACTTCTACCTCACCGCCTCCAGCTTCGGCCGCGTCCCCGGCCTGCCGCTGCTGCACTCGCGCGACCTGGTCAACTGGTCCCTCGTCGGTCATGCCCTCGAACGCCTGGAGCCGGCGGACGAGTTCAGCAGGCCCCGGCACGACTGCGGTGTCTGGGCGCCTTCGCTCCGCCACCACGACGACCGCTTCTGGATCTTCTGGGGCGACCCCGACCAGGGCATCTTCCAGGTCAACGCCCCCGAGATCAGTGGGCCCTGGACCCGCCCGCACCTGGTGAAGGAGGGCAAGGGCCTGATCGACCCCTGCCCCCTGTGGGACGAGGAGACCGGGGAGGCCTATCTGGTCCATGCCTGGGCGAAGTCCCGCTCCGGCGTCAAGAACCGCCTCACCGGCCACCGGATGCACCCCGACGGGACGTCGCTGCTCGACGAGGGCAAGCTGATCGTCGACGGCGACCGCATCCCCGGCTGGTTCACCCTCGAAGGCCCCAAGCTCTACCGGCACGACGGCTGGTTCTGGATCCTGGCGCCCGCCGGGGGAGTGGAGACCGGCTGGCAGGGCGCCTTCCGCGCGCGGGACTTCTTCGGCCCCTACGAGGAGAAGATCGTCCTGGAGCAGAAGGACACCGACGTCAACGGCCCCCACCAGGGCGGCTGGGTGCGCACCCCGTCCGGCGAGGACTGGTTCCTGCACTTCCAGCAGCGCGGCGCGTACGGCAGGGTCGTGCACCTCCAGCCGATGCGGTGGGGTACGGACGGCTGGCCGGTCATCGGTGACGACGGGGCCCCCGTCGCCGTGCACCGGCGCCCCGGCCTGGCGCCGCAGCCGCCCGTCGCGCCCGCCACCGACGACGACTTCCCCGGCGGACGCCACGGCCGCCAGTGGCAGTGGACGGCCAACCCTCCCGCTTCGCTCGAGCGGGGGGACCCCCATGACGGCTGGGCCACCCAGCACTCCGGGGACGGGCTGCGGCTGACCTGCGTGCGCACGGCCGACGCGCACGACCTGCGCGCCCTGCCGAACGTGCTCACCCAGCGGCTGCCCGGCACGCCCTCGGCGGTGGAGGTGGAGCTGGAGCTGCACGGCGAGGAGCCGGGCGCCCGGGCCGGGCTCGCGGTCCTCGGGGACGCCTTCGGCTGGATCGGCCTGCAACGCGGGGCGGACGGGACGGTCCACCTGGTGCACCGGTTCGCCGAGGCGGTGGCCGAGCGGGAACGGGACGCAGACCATCCGCGGCTCGCCCCCGGCGCGCGTGTCCGGCTGCGCGTCGAGATCGGCACCGGCGCCCGCTGCCGCTTCGCCTACGACCTCGGCGACGGCCTGCGGTACTCCGGTCCGGTCTTCGCCGCCACCCCCTGGCGCTGGGTCGGCGCACTGCTCGGCCTGTTCGCGGTCGCTCCCGACGGACCGGGGCACGCCGGGGCGGCCACCTTCACGGAATTCCGCATCAGACCCCTGTAACCCACCGTTGTCGTACGCCTGTTGGGAGCCGCAATGACGCACTTCCGGAGCAAGCGCTTGCCGAGGCGCGGTGTCGTGCCGGCCGCCGTGGCCGTTCTCGTCGCCTCGCTGGGGCTCGGCGCGGTCGGTGAGGCGAAGGCTGCCGACGTCACGACCGAGTCGGCCGACGTCCGGGCCGATCCGGCCGCCGCCTCCCGCTGGACCGACCGGGCCCACGGTTTCGCCTCCCTGGCCGGCGGCACCACCGGAGGCGCCGGCGGCAAGGTCGTCACCGTCACCGACCAGGCCTCACTGGCGAAGTACGCGGCCGCCGAGGAGCCGTACGTCATCCGGGTCGCCGGTTCCATCGCCGTGCAGCCCTTCGGCGCGGACATCGTCGTGGCCTCGGACAAGACCGTCATCGGCGTCGGCGACACCGGCGAGATCGTGCACGGGGAGCTGCACCTCAACCCCGGTACGCACAATGTGGTCATCCGCAACCTGACGATCCGCGACTCGGCGGTCGAGGGCAACTGGGACTGCAAGGACACCGACTTCGACGGCATCCAGATGGACACCGTCCACCACGTGTGGGTCGACCACAACCGCTTCTCGAACATCTGCGACGGCCAGCTCGACGTCCGCAAGGACAGCGAGTACGTCACCGTCTCCTACAACCGGTTCGAGAACAACAACAAGACCTTCGGCCTGGGCTGGACCACCAACGTCAGGACCCAGATCACCGTCGACCACAACCTGTTCGCCCGCACCAAGCAGCGCAACCCGTCCGTCGACAACGCCGCCTACGCGCACCTCTACAACAACTACCTGACGGCGCAGGTGGATCCGGGCGACCCGGTGTGGACGTACGGGAACTGGTCGCGCGGCAGGACCCGGATGGTCATCGAGAACAGTTACTACCAGGACGTCCAGCACCCCTACCAGGCCGATGCGACCGCGGAGTTGGTGGAGCGCGGGTCGATCCTGAGGAACACCACGGGCCGGCACGACGAGTGGGGCGCCGCCTTCGACCCGCGGGACTTCTACGCCTACCGGCTGGACCCGGCGGCGGCCGTGCCCGCGCTGGTGACCCGGTTCTCCGGCCCGCAGAAGCGGATCGGCGACTCGGTGACCCTGCACGTCCCGGCGCACTACCCGACCGTCCAGGCCGCCGTGGACGCCGTGCCCGAGGGCAACTCCGTCCCGGTGACCATCGCCGTCGCGCCCGGCACCTACCGCGAGAAGGTGTTCATCCCGGCGACCAGGCCGAACATCCTGGTGCAGGGGACTGGACAGGACCGCTCGGACACCGTCATCGTCTACGACACGCCCGCGGCGTACGGCGGCTCCACCGGCAGCGCGACCGTGCGGATCGCCGCGAGCGACGTCACCGCCCGCAACCTCACCTTCAGCAACGACTTCGACGAGGCCGCGCACGAGCTGAACGGCGAGCAGGCGCTGGCGATGAAGACGACCGGCGACCGGATCGTCTTCGAGGACACCGCCTTCCTGGGCAACCAGGACACGCTGATGACCGACAGCCCCAGGCTGGACGTCGTCAGCCGGGTCTACATCCGCGACTCCTACATCGAGGGCGACGTCGACTTCGTCTACGGGCGGGCGACGACCGTCATCGAGCGGTCCGTGATCCGGGCGCTGAGCCGCGGGTCCGCCACGAACAACGGCTACATCACCGCCGCCTCGACCTGGACGGGCAACCCGTACGGGTTCCTGATCACCGGGTCGAGGATCGTGAGCGACGCACCGGCGGGGACCTTCCACCTCGGACGGCCCTGGCACCCGGGCGGGGAACCCGCGGCGGTCGCCCAGGTGCTGATCCGGGACACCGAGCTGCCCGCCGCGATCAAGTCCGCGCCGTGGACCGACATGAGCGGGTTCTCGTGGAAGGACGCGCGGTTCGCCGAGTACCGGAACGTCGGGCCGGGGGCGGCCGTGACCGCGGACCGGCCGCAGATGAGCGACGCGCAGGCGCGGTCCCACGCCGTGGCGCACTACCTCCGGGGCACCGACGACTGGGCTCCGTACGCCCGCCACCACTGACCCCCCACAACTTCACAGACAGTTGGATCCAGAAGAAGAGAGCCGACCAATGAAGATCAGCATCCGCAGAAGCAGGCGCGCCGCCACAGCCGTCGCCCTGGGTGCCGTGCTCACCCTGACCGCCACCGCCTGCGGCGACGACGGCAGCGGCACCGGTGGCGACAAGGGTTCCGAGGGCAGCGGCAAAGGCAAGATCGTCTTCTGGGACAACAACGGCGGTGTCCGCACCGACATCTGGAAGGAGATCATCGCCGACTTCGAGAAGGCCAACCCGGACATCGACGTCGAGTACGTCGGCATCGCCTCCACCGAGTACCAGTCCAAGGTCGACACCGCCCTCCAGGGCGGCGGCCTGCCGGACGTCGGCGGTGTCGGCGCGGCGATGCTCGCCGGGTTCGCCGCGCAGGGCGCGCTCGAGCCGCTCGACGACCGGCTCGGCAAGTCCTCCCTGAGCGGCAAGCTCAACGAGGACATGGTCGAGTCGCTCAAGGCGGCCGGCGGTGGCGACGGCACCCTGTACTCGGTCCCGACCTCCGCCAACAACGGCGTCCTGTACTACCGCACCGACCTGTTCAAGGCCGCGGGCCTGGAGGAGCCGACGACCTGGGACAGGTTCTACACGGCGGCGGAGAAGCTCACCGACGCCAAGAAGAACGAGTTCGGCTACACCATCCGCGGCGGCGCGGGTTCCATCGCGCAGGCGCTGGACGCGATGTACGGGCAGAGCGGGATCACCTCGTTCTGGAACGGTGACAAGACCACGGTCAACGACCCGAAGAACGTCGCGGCGCTGGAGAAGTACGCCGGCCTGTTCAAGACGGTCACCCCGGCGGCCGACCTCAACAACGACTTCACCAAGATGGTCGCCCAGTGGGACTCCGGCACCATCGGCATGCTCAACCACAACCTGGGCTCCTACCAGGACCACGTGAAGGCGCTCGGCGTCGACAAGTTCCGGGGCATCCCGCAGCCGACGGGTGCCGACGGCAAGCGGGTCCAGGTGTCCAACCCGGTCGACGGGCTCGGGCTGTTCAAGAGCTCGAAGAACAAGGAAGCCGCCTGGAAGTTCATCGAGTTCGCCGTCTCCAAGGCGGAGAACTCCAAGTTCAACGAGTCCGCCGGGCAGGTGCCGGCGAACACCGAGGCCGCGACGGACGCGTGGGTCTCCAAGGCCGAGCCGACGAAGCTCGCGGCGCAGGCGCTGTCGGACGGTTCGACGACGATCGTGCAGCTGCCGTACTACCTGCCGGACTGGAACACGATCTCCAAGGCGGAGAACGAGCCGAACTTCCAGAAGGTGCTGCTCGGGAAGATGAGCGCGAAGGAGTTCCTGGACACGCTCGCCGACCAGCTGAACAAGGCCCAGGCCGAGTGGAAGCAGCAGGCCGGATAACCCCACCGGCCCGGCCGTCCGCGGTCGGTCCGGGGCCCGAGGTGTCGCCCGGGCCCCGGGCCGGCCGTGGCGGGGCGCGCCCACGCGGCGGAAGCCGCACACCGATACCCGCCCCGCGCCCCCTTTCCGTCCGATCCCCTGTTGAAAGGCACACCGTCGTGTCACTCACGCGCAGACAGGTTGCCGGCGCGGCCCTGGCCGCCGTCCCGCTCGCCGTGGCGGGAACCGCCTCCGCCCACGCCTCCGATCGCCGCCCCCGCACCCTCTACATCGCCGGCGACTCCACCGCCGCCCAGAAGTTCGCCGACGCCGCGCCCGAGACCGGGTGGGGCATGGCGCTCCCCTTCTTCCTGCACAAGGACCGGCCGGTCTCCAACCACGCGGTGAACGGGCGGAGTTCGAAGAGCTTCGTCGACGAGGGACGGCTGGACGTCGTCCTCGCCTCGATCCGGCCGGGCGACTTCCTGCTCGTTCAGTTCGCGCACAACGACGAGAAGACCACCGACCCGGCCCGTTACACCGAGCCCTGGACGACGTACCAGGACTACCTGCGGCTGTACATCGAGGGGGCCCGGGCCCGTGGGGCGCGGCCCGTGCTGCTGACGCCCGTCGAGCGGCGGAGGTTCGACGCGGCGGGCAACGCCGTGCCCACTCACGGCGAGTACCCCGCGGCGATGCGCGCGCTGGCCGAGAAGGAGGGCGTCACGCTGCTCGACATCCAGGCGCTGTCGCTCGCGCTGTGGCAGAAGCTCGGGGTCGAGGAGACGAAGACGTACTTCAACTGGACCGGGACCGAGCAGGACAACACCCACTTCAACCCGCCCGGCGCGATCGCCGTGGCCCGGCTCGTCGCCGCCGAGCTGCTGCACCGCCGGGTGCTGGCGCCCCGGGACGTGCGCCGGCTCGAATCGGAGATCCCGGACTCCTGGATCACCTGGCCGCCGGCCACCGCCTGACCACCCCCCTTCCGTCGAAAGAGAGCCGCACAATGAACGCACAGACATGGCATGGGCATGCCACAAGCATCGCCGTGGTCGGCTGCACCGCCCTCGCCCTGACGGTCACCGGCACCACGGCGCAGGCCCAGTCATCGCGTGATCTCGCCCGGCAGACCCTCCCGGCGAACGACGGCTGGGCGTCGTACGGCACCGGGACCACCGGCGGGGCCGCCGCCGACGCCGAGCACGTCTACACCGTCACCACGTGGGCGGAGTTCAAGGCCGCGCTGGCGGACGGCGGTGACGCCCCCAAGATCATCAAGGTCAAGGGCATGATCGACGCCGTCTCCGAGGGCTGCGACGCCTTCGCCACCGGGGGGTACGACCTCCAGCAGTACCTCAAGGACTACGACCCGGCCGTCTGGGGCAACGACGAGGTCGCCAGCGGTCCGCAGGAGGACGCGCGGGTCGCGTCCGCCGCCAACCAGGACTCGGCGATCAAGGCCAACATCCCCAGCAACACCACCATCGTCGGCGTCGGCAAGAACTCCGGCATCCTCGGCGGCAGCCTCCAGATCAAGGGCGTCTCGAACGTCATCATGCGCAACCTCACCATCGAGGCCCCGCTCGACTGCTTCCCGAAGTGGGACCCGACCGACGACAACAAGACCGGCAACTGGAACTCCGAGTACGACGCCGTGGTCGTCTACGGCACCGACCACGTGTGGCTCGACCACAACACGTTCACCGACGGGCGCTACCCCGACAGCGAGCGGCCGGTCTACTTCGGCAAGGTCTTCCAGCAGCACGACGGGCTGACGGACATCGTGCGCGGCTCCAACTACGTGACCGTGTCCTGGAACCGCTTCGAGAACCACGACAAGAACATGCTGATCGGGAACGGCGACGGCCTCGCCGCCATCGACTCCGGCAAGCTCAAGGTCACCATGCACCACAACCGCTTCGACGGGATCCTCCAGCGTTCTCCGCGGGTGCGGTTCGGACAGGTCGACGTCTACAACAACCACTACGTGGTGAACGAGGACCAGAAGGACGACTACTACATCTTCGGTGTCGGCATCTCCTCTCAGCTGTACGCCAGCCACAATGCCATCTCGCTGCCGGCCGGCACCGGCGTCGGCAAGGTGTTGAAGAAGTGGAACGAGTCGCCGCTGACCGCCGAGAACAACTACGTCAACGGCAAGCTGACCGACCTGATCGCCGTGCACAACGCGGAGATCCCCGCCGAGACCCTCCAGTCCGGTGCGGGCTGGACGCCGACCCTGCGCACCAAGGTCGACTCCCCCAGGGCCGTCCCCGGGATCGTCGGCGGTCGCGCCGGCGCCGGAAAGATCTGCTGACCTCCACACCGTGACCGGGCCGGGGCCGTCCGTCGCCCCGGCCCGCAACCCCCCACACCCGAGGGACCCCGTCTGACGAACCGCACCGCTTAGGAGCACCCGCATGCCCTCGCCCCACCCCCGACTTCCCCTGTCCCGAAGGGGATTCCTCATGGCGAGCGCCGGCGCGGGCGCCGCGCTCGGTCTCCTGGCCGGCCCCGCCCGCGCGGGCACCCGCCGGCCGTTCGGCCGCTACGGCTCGCCCTCCGCCCGGCTCACCCCGCAGACCCTGTACGTCGACCCGCGCGGACACGGCGACCACACCTCCGTCCGGGACGCCGTGGCCGCCGCCGTCGGCACCGGCTGGACCCTCGTCCTCGCCCCCGGCACCTACCGCGAGACGGTCGCCGTCGACGTCACCCGCACGGAGGCCACCTGGATCGGCGCCTCGGAGGACCCGCGGGACGTGGTGATCGTGTACGACAACGCGGCCGGCACCCCCAAGCCCGGCGGCGGTACCTACGGCACCACCGGGTCGGCCACCACCACCGTGCAGGCCGACGGCTTCACCGCCCGCTGGATCACCTTCGCCAACGACTGGCTGCGCGCCGACCACCCCGGCGTCACCGGCACCCAGGCCGTCGCCCTCAAGGTCCAGGGCGACCGGTCCGCCTTCCACCACTGCCGGTTCCTGGGCCACCAGGACACCCTCTACGCCGACTCGATCGCCCTCGGCACCTTCGCCCGCCAGTACTTCTCCCACTGCTACGCCGAGGGCGACGTCGACTTCGTCTTCGGCCGGGCGACCGCCGTCTTCGAGCACTGCCACTTCCGCACCCTGAACCGCACCGACCTGTCCAGCGCCCCCTACGGCTTCGTCTTCGCACCCTCCACCGCGGGCGCCAACCCACGCGGCTACCTGGTGACCGGCGGCCGCGTCACGAGCGAGGCCCCCGACGCCTTCTACAAACTGGCCCGCCCCTGGGTGCCCAGCTCCGACACCACCGCCCGCCCCATGCTCACCGTCCGCGACAGCCACCTCGGCCCCGGCATCGACGCGGTCGCCCCCTACACCAACATGTCGGCCTCCCACCCGTGGCAGAACCAGCGGTTCGCCGAGTACCGCAACACCGGACTGGGCGCCCGGATCACGGTCCCCGAGAACCGGCCCCAACTCACCCCCGAGCAGGCCGCGTCGGCGACCCGCGAGGCCTACCTCGGCGACTGGACGCCCTGGAAGGAGACCTGCTGACATGCGCAGGCGCACCCTCCTCGCGGGCCTCGCCGCCGGGACCCTGGCGGTGGCGGCCCCCGCCCACGCGCGGTCCCGCCGCGTCCTGCACGTCCGCCCCGGCGACTCCGTCCAGGCCGCCGTGGACGCCGTCGACGGACCCGGCTGGACGATCGTCGTCCACCCCGGCACGTACCGCGAGGTCGTCACCGTCCCCGCCACCAAGGCGGAGCTGACCCTGCGGGGCGCCTCCCGCAACGCCCGCGCCGCCGTCCTCGTGTACGACAACGCCAACGGCACCAAGAAGCCCGACGGCACCACGTACGGCACGGCGGGCTCCGCCACCTTCACCTCCGCCGCCGCCGGCCTCACCGTCCGCGACCTCACCCTCGCCAACGACTGGCTGCGCGCCGACCACCCCGACATCACCGGCACCCAGGCGGTGGCGGCGTACGTCACCGGCGACCGTTCCCACTTCGACAACGTCCGGTTCCACGCCCACCAGGACACCCTCTTCGCGGACACCACCGCCCTGGACGCCTTCGACCGGCAGTACTACCGCCACTGTCACATCGAGGGCGACGTCGACTTCGTCTTCGGCCGGGCGCGGGCCGTCTTCGACACCTGCCGCTTCCACACCCTCCAGCGGGACGTGGCCTTCACCCCCAAGGGCATGGTCTTCGCCCCCGCCACCGCCCGCGCCAACCCCTACGGCTTCCTCGCGGTCCGCGGCCGGATCACCTCCGGCGCCGAGGACGGGGCGTACAAGCTGGCCCGGCCCTGGGTGCCGTCGTACGAGACGACCGCCTGGCCCTCGCTGGTCGTGCGGGACACCTGGATCGGTCCCGGCATCGACCCGGTCGCCCCGTACACCAACATGCGGGACGCCTACCCCTGGCAGACCATGCGCTTTCGCGAGTACGCCAACTCCGGTCCCGGCGCCGTGATCACGCAGCCGGAGAACCGGCCGCAGCTGACCGCGGCCGAGGCCGCCGCGCACACCAGGCGGACCTACCTCGGGGACTGGAGGCCGTATGAGCGCCCGTGATCCGGTGGGCCGGCGGGCGTTCGTGGCCGGGACCGGGGCGGCGCTGCTGGCCGGGGCAGCGGCGACCGGGGCAGCGGCGACCGGGGCGGAGGCGGCCGTGGTGGACGGACCGCTGCCCGACTTCCATCCCGCGCTGAAGGACGCGCTGACCTTCCCGCTGGCCTGGGGGAACTCCCCGATCCGCGACTTCCGCGCCTGGCGCCGGGCGGCCCGCGCGAGGGTCGAGGAGGCGCTGATCGTCGACCGGGAGGACCGGACACCGTACGCCCCCGAGTTCGGCGAACGCTCCGAACACGACGGCTACACGCGGGAGTTGGTCACGCTCTCGCTCACCCGTCACGAACGTGTCCGCGCCGCCCTCCTCACCCCGCACGGCGCCGGCCCCTTCCCGGCCGTGCTGCTCCTGCACGACCACGGCGCCCGGTTCGACATCGGCAAGGAGAAGCTGGTCCGGCCCTGGTACGACCCCACACGGCTCGCCTCAGCCCAGGCGTGGACGGAGAAGTACTTCAGCGGGCGCTTCGTCGGCGACGAGCTGGCCCGGCGGGGGTACGTGGTGCTGGCCGCCGACGCCCTCGGCTGGGGCGACCGCGGCCCCCTGGCCTACGACCAGCAGCAGGCCCTGGCGAGCAACTTCTACCACCTGGGCTCCTCCCTGGCCGGCCTGATGGCCCGCGAGGACGCCCGTGCCGCCGGTTTCCTCGCCCGGCTCGACCGGGTGGACCGGCGGCGGATCGCGGCCGTCGGCTTCTCCATGGGTGCCTTCCGCGCCTGGCAGACGGCGGCGCTCACCGACGACGTCGCCGCCACCGCCGCCGTCTGCTGGATGACCGGCCTCAAGGAGATGATGGTCCCCGGCAACAACACCCTGCGCGGGCAGTCCGCCTACTACATGCTCCACCCCGGACTGCCCCGCCACCTCGACTTCCCCGACGTGGCGAGCATCGCCGCACCCGGGCCGATGCTCTTCTTCAACGGCGGCCTCGACCCGCTCTTCCCCGCCGACGGCGTCCGCGCGGCCCACGACAAGCTGCGCGCCGTCTGGCGCTCCCGTCACGCCGAGGAGCGGTTGCACCTGAAGACCTGGCCCGACCTCGGCCATGTCTTCGTCGACCGCATGCAGGACGAGGTCTTCACCTGGCTCGACCGCGTCCTCTGATCCCCCCACCCACCCCCACGACGCAAAGGACCCGCACTCCATGTCTCGTCGTACCGCTCTGTCCGCCGTCGCGGCGCTCGCCCTCGGCGCCGGCCTCGCCGCCCTCCCCACCCAGGCGCAGGCCGCCACCGTCGTCGTCAGCAACTCCACCGACCTGTCCAACGCGATCAAGAACGCCACCGCCGGCACCGTCATCCAGGTCCGCGGCGGCACCTACTACCCGACGGCCACCCTCCAGTCCACCGCCAACGGCACCTCGTCCGCGCCGATCACCCTCACCGCGTACGGCTCGGAGACCGTGAAGATCGACGGCTCGTCGCTCCCCGCCGGCTCCTGGATCTTCAAGCTGACCGCCGACTACTGGAACGTCTCCCGCCTCACCTTCCAGAACTCCCCGGACAGCGCCGTCGTCTGCCAGTCCTGCACCGGCACCAACTGGAACACCGTCAAGACCATCAACGGCGGCGACTCCGGCTTCACGCTCACCGGGGACGGCACGGTCAACAACACCGTCAGGAACATCGACAGCTACGGCCACTACGACGCCGCCAACCACGGTGAGAACGCCGACGGCATCGCCGTGAAGTACGGCTCCGGCACCGGCAACCTCATCACCGGCGCCCGCCTCTACAACAACTCCGACGACGGCCTCGACTTCTGGTCCTTCTCCTCGCCCGTCACCGTCGAGCACACCTGGGCCTTCGGCAACGGCAGGAACCGCTGGGGCGACTCCGCCTTCGCGGGCGACGGCAACGGCTACAAGCTGGGTGGCGACGGCGAGGTCGTCGCGCACGTCGTCAACAACTCGGCCGCCTGGGACAACACCGGCAACGGCTTCACCGAGAACTCCAACAAGGGCGCCATCGTCATCAACCGCACCACCGCCTACGCCAACGGCAAGTGGGGCTACTACTTCGCCACCGGGTCCGCCCGGCTCGGCAAGAACCTCGCGGTGAGCAACGGCGGGGGCCTGGTGAACAAGGGCTCCTCGGTGGTGTCGGCGGGCAACAACTGGGACTCCGGGATATCGACCCCGGCGTTCAGGTCCACGGACGCGTCGACCACGTACAACGCCCGGCAGTCCAACGGCGCGCTGCCCGTGACCACGTTCCTGACCACGGGCAGCACCACCATCGGCGCGACGATGGACTGAGCTAGCGCCGCACGGGCCTTATGCCCTCCAGCGTCGGCACCACCGGCTTGATCGTGCCGTCGGCCGCGAACTCCAGGCGGTCGACGGTCGTCTCCCGGTGCATGCCGTCACCGCCCGGCCTCCCGGGGCCGTTCAGGGCGAAGCGGTGGTAGACGGCGTACCAGTCGTCGGTGCCGGGAGTGTTCACCACGGAGTGGTGGCCCGTGCCGAGGATCCCGTACTCGGGGCGCTTGGACAGGATCGTCCCCTTCTTGGTCCACGGGCCGAGCGGGGACGGTCCCGTGGCATAGGCGACGTGGTAGTTCTCGCTGCGGGTGTCGTCCTCGGACCACATGAAGTAGTACGTGCCCTTCCGCTTGATCACGAAGGAGCCCTCGCGGAAGTTGTCGGGCGTGATGTCCTGCACCTTCGCCGCGTCGTACGACACCATGTCGTCGTTCAGCGGGACCACATACCCGTGCCCGTTGCCCCAGTAGAGATACGACGTCCCGTCGTCGTCCGTGAAGACGGCCGGGTCGATCATCTGGCCCTTGAGCGAACCCCCCTTGGCGACCAGCGGCTTGCCCAGCGCGTCCTTGAACGGGCCGGCCGGCGAGTCGGCCACCGCCACGCCGATCTGCTGCTCGGCGCAGAAGTAGAAGTAGTACTTGCCGTCGCGCTCGGCGATCGCCGGTGCCCAGGCGTACTTGTCGGCCCAGCTCACGTCCGGCCCCAGGTCCAGGATCACGCCGTGGTCCTTCCAGTGGACCAGGTCCTTGGACGAGTACGCCTTGAACTTGGTCCCGCTCCAGCCCTGGAAGCCGTCCGTCGTCGGGTAGATCCAGTACTCGCCGTTCAGGTAGTGCACGTCCGGGTCGGCGTTGAGGCCCGGCAGGACGGGACTGCCGGTCCGTACCGCCTCGACCGTCCAGGTGCGCTTCGTGCCGTCGGCCGCGGTCACCGTGTACGTCTGGGGCTTGCGGAAGTCGCGCCGGGTGCCGGAGCGCGGGCTGACCGTCGCGCCCTCACCGACCCACAGCTTCGGGGCGAGGCGTCCGAGGTCGGCGTCCGGCTGCATCGGGAGCACGACCTTGGAGGCGCTCTCCGTGACGATCGCGTACCCCTTCTGGTCCTTCGCCGTCGCGTCCACGACCGAGGACGGGCTCGCGGGGTACGCGGCCAGCAGCCGGTCGTACTCCGCCTGCGTCACCGGAATCACCGTGCCGTGCCGGGGGCTGGCGGGCAGCTGGTAGTCGGTGGACGGGGTCCACCTGCCCGAGTCGAGGTCGGTGGTCTCGAAGGGGAGGTAGCCGCGGCCGCCGTACTCGTCGATGAACAGGTACCACTTCTCCTCGGTGTTCGACTTGAACACCGTCGGACCCTCACCGCGGTCCATCGCGCCGCTGCCGATGCAGTCGGCCACGAAGTCGTACGTCGTGGAGGTCAGCGTCGTCGACTTCTCCGCGGTGATGAACTTCGAGCAGGGCGAGCTGGAGGACGGGTCGCGCTCGTCCTTGGTGTAGCGGTAATACGTCCCGTCGTGCTCCACCACGGTCGAGTCGATGACCGAGTAACCCGGGTCGTCCCAGACCTTCGGCTCGCTGAAGGTGCGGAAGTCCTTCGTGGTCGCGTACAGCATCTTGTTGTACGTCGAACCGGTGTGGTCGGGGTCGTCGTCGGCGTACAGCTTCGACGCCCAGAAGACGACGTACTCGCCGAGCGAGTCGTCCCAGTAGGCCTCCGGCGCCCAGGTGTTGCCCGCGTTGTCGGGGGCGACCTTGACCAGGCGCTGGTCGGTCCAGTGGACCAGGTCGGTGGACTCCCAGATCATGATCGACTTGCTGCCGTGCCGCTGGACGTGGTCCCAGCTGCCGCTGCTGTTCTGGTACATCCGCAGGTCGGTGGCGATCAGATAGAACCTGTCGCCCTCGGGGGAGCGGATCACGAACGGGTCGCGCAGGCCCTTCTCGCCGACGGTGGAGGTCAGGACCGGCTTGCCGCCGTTCAGCTCCCGCCAGTGCAGCGGGTCGTTGCCCCGGCTGAGCGCGTAGCGGATCTGCTCTCCGTCGGCGGTCCCCTCACCGGTGAAGTAGGTGAAGAGGTAGCCGGCGTACTTGGGGTGTGACACGGGGGGTGCTCCGGTTGTCGCGGTACTGGGAGGTGAGGTCAGGAGGGCCAGGAGGAGGGCGAAGAGGCTCGCCAGGAACGTGCGGGCGAAGTGGGGGCGCATGACACATCCTGTGGGAGTGTGGGGGATTCTGTTGGATGGGGTGCCCTGGGAGTCTCACCAGCGGGGGTCGGGGGCGTCAATCGGTGGGGGAGGGGCGGGAGGGGAGCGAAAGTTTCGATCTCTTTCGCGGGCCCGGCAACCCTTCCCGGCCACGGCGGCGACTGCTGTGCGGAAACGGGCCGGGGCGGCCCCTCCGGCCCGTTTCCTCCCATCCCCCTCAGGAAAGGAACGCCCCGTGCGCTTGAGCACCGGACGCCACCGCAGGACGCGCACCCTCTCGATCGCCGCCGCGGTGGCCGTCGCCGCGGGGGCGGGCGGCGTTTATCTCGGCCTGACGAACGACGGCGCGCAGGCCGCGTCGACGACGGTCACCGTCTCCACCACCGCCCAGCTGGAGTCGGCCGTGAAGAACGCGACCGCCGGTACCGTCATCCAGGTGCGCGGCGGTACCTACTACCCGACGGCCACCCTCAAGTCGACGGCCGACGGCACCGCGTCGAACCGGATCACGCTCCAGGCCCACGGCAACGAGAAGGTGAAGATCGACGGCTCCAGGCTGGCCGCCGGCTCCTGGCTCGCCGGGATCTACGGCAGCTACTGGACCGTGCAGAACCTGACCTTCCAGAACGCGCCGGCCCAGGGGTTCGTCGTCACCTCCTCCACCGGCGGCGTCTTCAGGAACCTGGTCACCGCGGACAACGGCGACTCCGGGTTCACCCTGCGCGGCGACAACACGGTCGGCAACCTCGTGCAGAACCTGGACAGTCACGGCAACTACGACGCCGCCGGGCACGGCCAGAACGCGGACGGGATCGCCGTCAAGTTCGGGTCGGGGAGCGGCAACCGCATCACGGGCGCCCGTCTCTACAACAACTCCGACGACGGGCTGGACCTGTGGCAGTTCTCCACGCCGGTCACCATCGAGCACTCGTGGGCCTTCGGCAACGGCGAGAACCGGTGGAGCGACGCCGCGTTCGAGGGCAACGGCAACGGGTTCAAGCTGGGCGGCGGGGGTGTCGCGGTCGCCCATGTCGTCAACAACAACGCGGCCTGGGACAACATGTCGAACGGGTTCACCGAGAACTCCAACACCGGGGCGATCGCCCTGAACCGCAACACCGCGTACGTCAACGCGCAGGCGGGGTTCTACTTCGCCACGGGCAAGGCCCGGCTGGCCCGCAATCTCGCCGTGGGCAACAAGGGCGGGCTGTCGAAGCTGGGGTCCTCGACGGTGTCGGCCGCGAACAACTGGGACAGCGGGGTGCCGACGCCGGCCTTCAGGTCGACGGACGCGACCACGGCGTACGGCGCCCGGAAGGCGGACGGCTCGCTTCCGGCGACGACGTTCCTGACCACCGGCTCCACGACGATCGGTGCCACGATGAACTGACGTGCCGCAAGGGCGCCGCCGGTGGTGTCTCACCGTCCCGGCGCGATGAGTCCACCGACCTCGTGACGTCTACCCCTCGCAGGTGAAGGTGCGGCCGGCCCGGCGAACCGGCCGCACAGACTCGCTCACGAGGGAGGACGAGATGACTCTTCGGATCCACTTCACCCAGGACGATCTCCTCCGTGTGTCCCTGGCACCGGGGACCGATCCGCTCCACGAGACGGTGATGAGTCTGCGGGTGTTACAGCAACGGCGGCCCGGCATGGCCCTGGGGGCGTGGCGGCGCTGGGCGCGCTCACGGGTTCCGCACTCCGTCCACCGGCTCCGGTCGCTGGTGCCGCCCGAGGGAATGTGCCCGGACTTCCTGACCCCCACGGGAACCGTGGACTTCGAGGCGGGCCTGGACGAACTGCTGCACACGCCGGCATCGTTCCTGCGCACCGACCTGGAAGCGTTCACCCACTGGACCGGGAAGCCGCTGCCCCCCTGGGCGGTCCCGCTCACCGACGGCTCCCCGCAGGCCCTGAGGTCGGTGAGCGGGGCCCTGCGCGACTGGCACCGGACCGCCATCGCTCCCCTCCGCCCGCATGTGGACGCACGGGTCGAGGCGGCCAGACTCTCCGCCGCGCGGACCCTGCTGGCCGAAGGGCTGGACGCGCTGCTCTCCCGGCTGCACCCCGCCATATCGTGGAAGCCGCCCGTGCTGGAGCTGACCTGCGCCGGCCACGACCGGGACCTCTCTCTCGACGGCCGCGGTCTGCGCCTGGTCCCCTCGTTCTTCTCCGGCTCCGATCCCATGGTCCACCTGGACCCCGGCCTGCCGCCCGTCGTCATCTACCCCGTCACCCATGACACCGTCTGGACCCCCGACACCGCGGCCGAAACCGGCCAAGGCCGACTGGCGGCGCTCGTCGGGCACAGTCGCGCCATCGTGCTGGACACCATCGCCGCCGGACACGGCGTCACGACCACCGAACTCGCACGGCGTACGGGCATCGCGCCGGCCACGGTCTCCCACCACACCACCGTGCTGCGCGAAGCCGGACTGATCTCGACCCACCGCACCGGCAGCAGCGCCCATCACCTGCCGACTCCGCTCGGTGTCCGGCTCGTCGCGGGCGAGCGCCCGCCATCTCCCTTGTGACCAGCGGTGTTCGAGCACCGTCGAAGGGTGTGGCGGGGTGCACGGCGGACCACGCAGCATGGTGGCGTCGGCGGGAACGGCCGCCGGCTCGACCGCCTTTTTTCGAGCGACAGGGGGAAACATGAACGTTCTCAGGCGCATGGCCGGAGCGGCTGCCGTAGCCGGACTGGCAGTCGTTCCCTTGGTGGCCGCGGCCCCGGCCGCGTCCGCCGCGTCGGCCGCGACGACCGCCGCGGACATCGACTGCTCCATGAAGCGGGACGGCAACTGGATCCACGCCGACTGCACCAACCGGGGCGACTCCAACGGGTCCGTCCGGCTCGTGATCGAGTGCATCGACTGGTGGGAGCCGGACACCTACTCGAACTGGGTGCAGGTGACGCCCGGCAGGACGGTCCACGTGAGCGACGACTGCTGGAGTGGGCCGGCGAACTGGTGGTACGAGACGCGCTGACCCCGCTGACCCGCTGACGCGGGGCGCGAGGGGTGGAGAGGGGAACGCCCCGCCGGTCCGACCGGCGGGGCGTTCTTCCTGCGGGCCGAGGGAGGCTCAGGCCGGCAGGTCGACACCGTCGAACGACGTGCCCGGGCCCGGATACGCCGTGCCGCTCGAGCACTCCTGTGCGTGCTCAACGGTCGTGCTGCGTCACCTGTTCAGAACGTACTCACTTGTACGTGATGTCGGACGACGAGAACGTGCAGGTGGTTCCGTCGGCACCGGTACCGAGCTCCGTCGGCTCCTTGCCGGTGTTGTTGCCCTTGAAGCGGACACACGTCTTGGTCTTCTTCTTGCTGTCGCCCTGGATGCGGATCTTCGACAGCGTGGCGGTGTCGCCGTAGTTGGCGTTCACCCCGACGATCACCTTCAGGGGCGCGACGACGTCGATGTCGCTCAGCACGATCGTGCGCTTGTACTGCGTCTTGCAGTTGCCGCAGGAGCGGACCAGCTTGCCGGAGTTCTCCACCCGGAAGCCGGTCACGACCAGCTTGCCGGCGCCGTTGAACTGCAGCACCTTGTCGGCGCCGTTCTTCGCGCCGCCGCCGACGACCTTGTACACGGCCGACGACGACTTGCCCTTGAAGCTGGCGGCGTCCTCGCCGACGTCCAGCCACCACACGTTCTGCAGGGTGCAGGAGCCCTTGCAGTGGACGCCGTCCGCGCCCGGCGTCCCGATGATCACGTTCTTCAGGACGGCACCGTCGGCCAGCTCGAAGACCGGCGCCTGGCCCTCCTCCTGGCCGCTGCCGCCCAGCGCGCCGGAGCCGTAGAACTTCTTCAGCTTGCCGTCGTACGTGCCCGACACCTTGATCGTCGAGGAGACGGCCTTGCTGCCGGTGGCCGTCGGCCAGGTGGACGCGGCGCCGGCGGACGAGAGCATCGTCGTGGTGACGATCGCCGCGCCGGAGAGGGCGAAGGCGGCGGAGCCGGCGATCAGCGCCCGACGCCTGGTGACCCTGCGGCGGTGCCGGACGCGCGGTTCTGCTGGTGCAGTCATGTACCAATTCCTCAAGTGGGTGGTGACTCTTGCGCTGTGTGGTCGCCACCGGTGAAGAAAGGGTTGCCGCGTCGTCGAGAACTCTTCTACGAGTCGCCCTCGTCGTCGTCCCGGCTCGCGAAGTCGCCGCCGACGGCCCGCTCCTGACCGTCCGTCGTCGCTGCGATCGCGTAGGTGTCGTCCTTGGCGTCCCGGCCGCCGCGGTCGTGGTCGTACTGCCCGGCGAACACCCACTCGCCCTTGGGGACCGTACGGCCCTCCTTGAGCATCCAGGTGTAGACGAGGAAGCCGTCCTGTTCGGCGACCGTGAGGGTGAAGTCGTCCTCGGGCAGCGAGCGCCAGGCGCCCGTCGAGGAGACCCCGCCGGTCTGGGCGACCCTCAACTGCACGGTCAGCGCCGTGAGCTGCTCCGAGGTCTTGAGCGTGATGTTGCTCTGTGCCCAGAAGTCGTTGCTGTGCGGGTCCACCGAGCCGTCCGACCACAGCGGGCCGTCCTCGGTGTCGTCGGTGGCCGGCAGCAGCGCGGCGGCGGGCGGCGCGGAGGGCGTCGACTCCGCGGTCCTCGACGGGGGGTTGCTCGGCTCGACCGGGTCCTGCGGCCCGCCGCCGGAACTCGGCGTCGCCTTCGGGGAGGCCGGCGGACGGCTCGTGGCGTCCGGGGACTTCACCGGCGTCGGCGAGACGGCGACCGTCTGCTGCGGCGGGTCGTCCTTCACCGCGGACGCCACCGCGTAGCCGCCGACCGCGAGCATGCCCGCGACCGCGGCCGTGGCGCCGACGATCCGCGCCCAGCCCCACAGCGGCGGACGCGTGGCCCGGTGGTCGGTCCGTTCCTGTCCCGCCATGCCGCGCTCGATCCGCGCGAGGATCCGCTCGCGGTTCGGCTCGTGCGCCCCGGCCGCCTCGTGCAGCCGGGCGCGCAGCTCGTCGTGCACGTCCCGCTGCATCGTCATCGGTCCCTTCCTCCGGACTCACCGGTGCGGGCCGCCATCACGGCGTGCACCTTCCGCGGAGCTGCTGTGGCGCCGAGCAGCTTCTGCAACTCGGCCATTCCCTTCGAGGTCTGGCTCTTCACCGTACCCACCGAGACCCCCAGGGCGAGCGCGGTGTCCTTCTCCGAGAGGTCGAAGGCATGCCGGAGCACCACACAGGCCCGTTTGCGGAAGGGGAGTCTACGCAGTGCCGACTGCACGTCCACCACGCCCGCTACATCGGGATTCTCGGTCTTCTCCTCGCGCTGCGACCAGAACAGGTTGATCCTGCGGCGCTCGCGGACGGCGCTGCGGATCCGGGTGCGGGCCAGATTCGCGACGACGCCGCGCGCGTACGCCACCGGATGGTCGGCCGCGCGCACCCGGTCCCAGCGGTTCCACAGCGCCAGCAGCGCGTCCGCCGCCAGATCGTCGGCCGCGTCCGGCTCGCCGGTCAACAGATGGGCGAGCCGGGACAGTTCGGCGTGGTGGCGTTCGAAGAAGGCATGGAACTCCACGGAGGCGGCGTCGTCGACGACTGTGCCCACGGGTGACCTCTTCTCGGAGACTTCCGGCACCCGGCGGGGGCGCCTGCTGTGCGTGTCATGTAAATGACATGAGGATGTCCCGAGGAGGGGTCGGGACGAGATCCGGAAGCGTAGCAGTGATCTACTGCCTGGTTTGGTACGGGGGTTCGAACGCCGTATGGCAGCGCGAACGTAGTCCGAACCCGATTCCTTAACACGGTGAAAACCTGAAGCGGGTTCGACGAGAGAACAATCCAGCCAGCATCCGCACACTGATCAACCAGGCCACGAGGAGTGTCCGTCATGTCCGAAACGCAGAAGGCGACCGACCGGCCAAGTCCCCCGCCCACGGCGCTGAACAGCGTCGACCGGTTCTTCAGAATCTCCGAACGGGGGTCGACCTTCGGCCGGGAGATACGCGGCGGCTTCGCCACGTTCTTCACGATGGCCTACATCCTTGTCCTGAATCCCATCATCCTGGGAAGCGCCAAGGACAAGTTCGGCGAGTCCCTGGATCCCGTCCAACTCACCACCGCCACCGCCCTGGTGGCCGCCGTCATGACGATCATCATGGGCGTCGGCGGCAACCTGCCCCTCGCGCTCGCCGCGGGCCTCGGCCTGAACGCCGTCGTCGCCTTCCAGATCGCCCCACTGATGAGCTGGGACGACGCGATGGGCCTGATCGTGCTGGAGGGCCTGCTCATCTGCGTGCTCGTGGTCACCGGCCTGCGCGAGGCCGTCATGCACGCCATCCCGCAGCCCCTCAAGCAGGCGATCAGCGTCGGCATCGGCCTGTTCATCGCGTTCATCGGCTTCGTCGACGCCGGTTTCGTCAGCCGGATCCCCGACGCCGCCAACACCACCGTGCCCGTCCAGCTCGGCGGCTCCGGCACCCTCACCGGGTGGCCGATCCTCGTCTTCTGCCTCGGGGTGCTGCTGACCATCGGACTCCTCGCCCGCAAGGTCAAGGGCGCCATCCTCATCAGCATCGTGACGATGACGGTCCTCGCGATCGTCATCAACTCGCTCGCCGACATCGAGTCGTGGGGCCTGACCACGCCCGAGTGGCCCGACAGGATCGTCGACACCCCCGACTTCGGGCTGATCGGTCACTTCAGCCTGTTCGGCGCGTTCGGCGAGACCACCGTCATCACGGTCGTCCTGCTCGTCTTCACGCTGATCCTGTCCGACTTCTTCGACACCATGGGGACGGTCGTCGGCATCAGCGCCGAGGCGAACCTGCTGGACGACGAGGGCAAGGTGCCCAACCTGGGCCGCGTGCTGCTCATCGACGGCGCGGCGGCGGTGGCGGGCGGCGCGGCCTCGTCCTCCTCCGCGACCTCCTACATCGAGTCGGCGGCCGGCGTCGGCGAGGGCTCCCGCACCGGCTTCTCCAACCTGGTCACCGGCGGCCTGTTCGCCCTCGCCCTGTTCTTCACCCCGCTGCTCACCATCGTCCCGCTCCAGGCGGCGGCGCCCGCGCTGGTGGCGGTCGGCTTCCTGATGATGACCCAGGTCAGGAGCATCGACTGGGACAAGTACGAGATCGCCATCCCCGCGTTCCTGACGATCGCCGTCATGCCGTTCACCTACTCCATCACCAACGGCATCGGCGCGGGCTTCCTCGCCTACGTGGTGATCAAGACGGTGCTGGGCAGGGCGAAGGACATCCACTGGCTGCTGTGGGGCGCCTCGGCGCTGTTCGTGGTGTACTTCGCGATCGACCCGATCGAGCAGGTCCTCGGCGTCAGGTGAGCAGCCCGGACAAGGTGCGGGGCCGCATGGGTGTGCGGCCCCGCCCGCGTGGGCGCGATCGGCCGCGGCGGACCGCGGGCCGGTCGCGCGGCCGGCCTCAGCCCTTCAGCGCGGCTTCCATCATCGCCTTCGCGACCGGGGCGGCCAGTCCGTTGCCGCTCACCTCGGAGCGCGCCGCGTCCGACTGCTCCACCACCACCGCCACGGCGACCTTCTTGCCGCCCGCCTCGCCGTACGACGTGAACCAGGCGTACGGCGTCCTGCTGTTGTTCTCGCCGTTCTGGGCGGTACCGGTCTTGCCACCGACGGTGACCCCGTCGATCAGCGCGTTCGTCCCCGTGCCCTTCTCGACGACCGTCTGCATCGCCGACTGCAACTGCTCGGCGGTGCCGGAGCCGACGACCTGCGTGGTCGAGGTCTCGTCGTCGTAGTCCGTCAGGACGTCACCGCCGCTGTCGGTGATCTGCGCGACCATGTGCGGCGAGACCAGCCGGCCACCGTTGGCGATCGCCGCGGAGACCATGGCCATCTGGAGCGGGGTCGCGGTCACGTCGAACTGGCCGATGCCGGTCAGCGCGGTCGACGACTCGTCCATGCCGGACGGGTACACGCTCGGGTAGGCCCGCACCGGCACGTCCTGCGTCGTGTCGTTGAAACCGAACTTCTCCGCCATCGCCCTCACCTTGTCCTGCCCGAGCTGGACGGCCATGTGCGCGAAGACGTTGTTGCAGGAGTACTGCAGGGCGACCCGGATCGAGGCGTTCTCACAGGGCGCGGACGTGTTCTCGTTGCGCAGGACGGTCGTGGTGCCGGGCAGTGTGTAGGGGTCCGGGCTGTCCGTCTTCTCGTCCACCGACGCGTACAGCCCGTCCTCCAGCGCGGCCGCCGCCACCACCAGCTTGAACGTCGACCCCGGCGGCAGCGGCTGCCGCAGCGCGCGGTTGGTGAGCGGCTTGTCCGGATCCGTGGTGAGCTTCTTCCAGGCCGCCCCGGCGGTGTTGGCGTCGGTGAGCGAGGAGGGGTCGTACGACGGCGTCGACACGACCGCGAGGATCCGGCCGGTCGCCGGGTCGATCGCGACGGCCGCGCCCTTCTTCTCGCCGAGCGCGTCATAGGCCGCCTTCTGCACGGCCGGATCGATCGTCGTGATCACGTTGCCCGGGTCGGCCCGCTTGTCGGTGACCGTGTCCATCACGGTCTTCAGCCGCTGGTCCGTGCCGTTGAGCAGGTCCGCGTAGATGCCCTCCAGTTGCGTGGGGGCGTAGCTCTGCGAGGCGTAGCCGGTGACCGCCGCGTACAGCTCACCGTCCGTGTACGTGCGTCTGTACGCGAGGTCGCCGTCCGTGGTGGGCGCCGAGCCGGTGACGGCCCTGCCGGCCACGATGATGTTCCCGAGCGGCTCCGCGTACGTCTCGATCGCGTTGCGCCGGTTGTCCTTGTCGTCCGCCAGCGCCCGGCCCTCGTAGAACTGCACCCAGGTCGCCCGGATCAGCAGGGCGAACACCAGCAGCAGCGCGAAGACCGAGGCGCGCCTGATCGTCTTGTTCATGACGTCCGGAAGACGAGCGGACGGAGGGGAAACGTTCCCGTACGCCCGGTTTTCTCATCGTCCGTTCATCTACGGCCCGTCAGGCCTCCAGGAGCAGGACCACCTCGTCGATCTCCTCCCCGCGCGCGGGCGCGTACCCCGTGGCCAGTGTCGTCGCGCGGAACCCGCACTTCTCCAGCACGCGCAGCGAGCCGGCGTTGTCCGCCGCCGCCCGCGCGTACAGCGGTCGCTCCGGCACCTCGGCCAGCAGCCCGCGCAGCGCCGCCGTCGCCACGCCCCGCCCCCAGTAGGCGCGGTCCACCCAGTACGTGACCTCGCGCTCGCCGGGCTCCCCGTACACCGCCGCGTTGCCGACCACGTCGCCGTCGGCCAGGATCGTGCGGACCAGGGAGGTGGACCGTATGCGTGTCCAGTGGGCCTCGAAGGCGTCCCGGTCGGCCGGGTCCTCCGGGGTGAAGGCGGCCATGCGCAGCGCCTCCGGGTCGTTGAGCTGCCGGAAGAAGACCGGCAGGTCGCTGTCGTGCACCTCGCGGAGTACCACCTGCACCGTTCAAAGCCTCCGGGTCGCCAGGGTCAGCCGGTCGCGCGCGTCGAACAGCGCGTCCTTCACCATCTGCTCGTGCGCGGGGGTGAGTCTGGCCACCGGCACCGAGCAGCTGATCGCGTCGCGCGCGGGAGTACGGTACGGGATCGCCACGCCGAAGCAGCGCAGACCGAGCGTGTTCTCCTCACGGTCCACGGCGAAGCCCTGATCGCGGACCTGGTGCAGCTCCTCGATGAGCTTCTCGCGGTCCGTGATGGTGTGCTCGGTGAGGGCGGGCAGCGTCTCCGGGAGCAGCTTGCGGACCTGCTCGTCGGTGTAGGTGCTCAGCAGCGCCTTGCCGAGGGAGGTCGAGTGGGCCGGGAGCCGGCGGCCGACCCGGGTGAAGGGGCGCAGATAGTGCTGGGACTGGCGGGTGGCGAGATAGACGACGTTGGTGCCGTCCAGGCGGGCCAGGTGGATCGTCTCGGTGGTGTCGTCCGAGAGGCGGTCCAGCGTCGGGCGGGCGGCCGCGACCACCTCGTCGCCGTCGATGTAGGAGGTGCCGACCAGCAGGGCCCGTACGCCGATGCCGTAGCGCGTGCCGGTCGCGTCGGTCTCCACCCAGCCCAGTTCCACGAGCGTGCGCAGCAGCATGTAGAGACTGGACTTGGGATACCCGACGGCCTCCTGGACCGATGCGAGGGAGTGCATGCCGGGGCGGCCGGCGAAGTATTCGAGCAGTTCAACCGTCCGCACGGCGGACTTGACCTGCGCCCCGCCCCCCGTCTCGCCAGCCGACATCGCCCTTGACCCCTTCGTTCGACGGGAAATAGTCTCCAACAGCATATTCACCATCGGAGACGGCGTTCAGTATATCGAACGCCCCTGGTGGTGACGTAAGTACTGCGCGGCATTGCGATGCGGCATGTGGCAACAAACGTGGAGGAACCGCGGTGGCAGCAGCACCAGTCTGGAGTGTCGACCCCCGTACCGGGAAGCAGCGTGAACAGGTTGCGGTGGAGGCCACGGCCCAGGAGGTGGACTCCGTCGTCCGCGCCGCGCACGCCACGCGCGAGGCGCTCGCCGACCGCACCGTGCGCGCGGCCTTCCTGCGCACCGCCGCCGACCGTCTCGAAGGGGCCAGGGACCAGCTCGTCGAGGTCGCCGACGCGGAGACCGCGCTCGGCCCGGTCCGGCTGACCGGCGAGCTCGCCCGCACCTGCTACCAGCTGCGGGCCTTCGCCGGCATCGTCGACGAGGGCGCCTTCCTCGACGTCGTCATCAACCACCCCGACGACACCGCCACGCCGCCCGTCCCGGACCTGCGCCGCTACAAGGTGCCCCTGGGCGTCGTCGCCGTCTACTCGGCCTCCAACTTCCCCTTCGCCTTCTCCGTCGCCGGCGGTGACACCGCGAGCGCGCTGGCCGCGGGCTGCCCGGTCGTGGTCAAGGCCCACCCCGACCACCCGGGCCTGTCCGAGCTGGTCGCCCACGTCCTGCGGTCGGCCGCCGCCGAGCACGGCATCGACCAGGCCGTCGTGGGTCTCGTCCACGGCTTCGAGTCGGGCATCGAGCTGATCAAGCACCCGCTGGTCGCCGCCGCGGGCTTCACCGGGTCCATCCGGGGCGGGCGCGCCCTGTTCGACGCGGCGGCGGCCCGGCCGGTGCCGATCCCCTTCCACGGCGAGCTGGGCTCGCTGAACCCCGTCGTCGTGACCGAGGCGGCCGCCGCCGAGCGCGCCGAGGCGATCGGTGCGGGGCTCGCCGGCTCGATGACCCTGGGGGTCGGGCAGTTCTGCGTGAAGCCCGGACTCGTCCTCGTGCCGTCCGGCGCCGCCGGTGACGGGCTGGTCAAGTCGCTGACGGACGCCGTCAGCGACACCGAGGCGGGCGTGCTGCTCGACCACCGCATGCGGGACAACTTCATCGCGGGTGTCGCCGAGCGGACGCAGCTGCCGGAGGTGGAGTCCCCGGTGACGCCGGGCGCGGGCGGGGAGCACACCGTCAGCGCCGGGTTCCTCACCGTGCCGGCGGCCCGTCTGGCGGAGGAGGGCGAGTACGACCTGCTGCTGGAGGAGTGCTTCGGGCCGGTCACCGTCGTCGCCCGCTACGACTCCGAGGACCAGGTCAAGGGCGTGCTGTCACGGCTGCCGGGCAACCTCACGGCGACGGTCCAGCTCTCCGAGGAGGAGGCGGCCGGAAAGGGACGGGGCGGGGAGATCCTCGCGGACCTCACGCCGCTCGCCGGACGGGTGCTGGTGAACGGGTGGCCGACGGGTGTCGCCGTCGCCCCGGCCCAGCACCACGGCGGTCCGTACCCGGCGACCACCTCCACGTCCACCTCCGTGGGCGGCACCGCCATCGAGCGCTGGCTGCGGCCGGTGGTGTACCAGAACGCCCCCGAGGCGCTGCTGCCGCCCGAGCTGCGGGA
Organism: Streptomyces sp. NPDC014995; assembly: GCF_043080745.1. Classification (NCBI taxonomy): domain Bacteria; kingdom Bacillati; phylum Actinomycetota; class Actinomycetes; order Kitasatosporales; family Streptomycetaceae; genus Streptomyces; species Streptomyces sp. NPDC014995. The sequence continues at coordinate 106,814 of NZ_JBIBVX010000001.1, read as the reverse complement.
CGACAACCCGCTCGGCCTGCCCCGGCGCTTCAACAACCACCTCGAGCACTGAACACCCCCTGCCCACCCGGAGAAAGGGAACTGGGAAACTCTGAGCATGGACGTCGAACTTCCCGAACTCCCCTTCCCCCTGCGCACCTACGGGCCCGACGGCAACTGGTCCTACGAGGGCGGTGTCCTCACCGGATGGGCCGGGCCCCGGAAGGACCGGTTCGTACCGCCCACCGGGGAAGCACTGGAGCCCGCCTCCGACGCGCCCCGGCTGCTCGGGGCGCCCGAGGGGGACTTCCAGCTCATCGCCCGGGTCACGGTGGGGTTCAACGGGGCCTTCGACGCGGGGGTGCTGTACGTCCACGTCGGTGAGCGGGCGTGGGCCAAGCTCTGTCTGGAGTACTCCCCGGACGTGCCCACCGTCTGCACGGTGGTCACCCGGGGGCACTCCGACGACGCCAACTCCTTCACCGTGGACGGCAGTTCGGTCTGGCTGCGGGTGAGCCGGACCGGGCGGGCGTTCGCCTTCCACGCCTCCCGGGACGGCGAGCGCTGGACCTTCGTGCGGCTGTTCACGCTGGGCGAGGAGAAGGAGACGGGCGCGGCCCTGGTCGGGTTCCTGGCGCAGGCGCCGATGGGGGAGGGGTGCGTGGTGACGTACGACCACCTGGAGTTCCGGCCGAGCTGGCCGGACGACCTGCGCGACGGAAGCTGAGACGGTCCGGGGCCGCCGCGACCGGGGTCGCCGGACGCCCTGAGCCGCTACCACCTCGGTGGGCTCATCGCCCGGCGCGACGGACCTGACGGCGCGCGGCTGCCGGCCGGGCGACGGGCCGACACCTCCCTGCGCGGGGGCCTCGACGTCCGCCTGGACAGCCGCGCAACGCGGGAGCGGCTGCGGACCGGGCTCCGCGGCGCCCGCCGGTTCCCCGACGGAGACGGCGAATCGTTCCGAGCCGCTCCCGTTCTCCCGGGAGCGATCGCCGGTGACGACTGACGTGGAGATCCGATGGGCTGGTCGGTCGGCCACCGAGGGGCGTCGGCGGGTCGGCCGCGGTCACGGAGGTTGCGGTACTTCGCTGCTGCACCCCCACGGCAATCCGTGGAACCCGTCCACCGGCCGACGACGCCGCGGCGTCATACTGTCATTCGCCTCGCCTGGACAGGTGGGCTCTGTGGTCTGAGCCGAGGGGGAACGGGATGCCGCTGGAGTTCGGCCTGTGGCGCGTGGATGACAAGCCGGTGCGGGTCGCCACGCGGCCGATGCCTTCGGAGTCCCGGCTGGAGGAGCTCATCGAGGCCGATCCCGACATCCTGGGGCATCCGTTGCTGCTGATCGGCCGGCAGGTGCTCACGCAGTACGGCAAGGTCGTCGACCTGCTGGGCATGGACGCCGAAGGAGGCCTGCACGTTCTGGAGCTCAAGCGGGATCGCACGCCCCGTGAGGTGGTGGCTCAGGTCCTCGACTACGGTTCCTGGGTACAGGAGCTCACCAACGAGCAGATACGCGACATCTACACCTCCTACGCCCGCGCCAGAGGGCGGGCGGAGGAGCTGGACGAGGCGTTCGCCCTGCGGTTCGGGGGCAGTCCGCCGGAAGCCCTCAATGCCAGTCACGCTCTCACCATCGTCGCGAGTGAGGTCGACGCGGCGACGGAGCGGATCGTCACCTACCTGGCTTCCGGCTTCCAAGTGCCGGTCAACGTGCTCTTCTTCCGCTACTTCGAGGACGAGGGACGCTCCTACCTGGCCCGTACCTGGTTGATGGACGAGGTCGAGGCCGTGGTGCCGTCGGCCGGAGCCACGGGACGCGGGAAGCAGGAGCCGTGGAACGGGACGGATTGGTACGTGTCGTTCGGCGACGAGCCAGGCGGCCGGAACTGGGACGACGCCCTTCGCTACGGATTCGTGTCGGCCGGCGGCGGGGAGTGGTTCTCCCGGACGATCCGGTCCCTGCCCATCGGGGCGCGGGTGTTCACCCACATCCCCAAAGTGGGCTATGTGGGCGTCGGCACGGTCTGCGGCGAACCGCAGCCGTTCGTGGACGCCACCCTCGACATCGACGGTGAAAGCCGGCGGATGACCGATCTCCCTCTTGCGGGCACCTACCTCCGTGCCGCGGAGACAGCGGCGAAGGACGGGGAGGATCCTCGCGAGTGGATCCTCCCCGTCACCTGGGAACGTGCTGTGCCACGCGAGGAGGCACTGTGGCGCACGGGCTTCTTCGCCAACCAGAACTCCGCCTGCAAGCTCCGTGCCCGCTTCACGATCGAAGAGGTCTCCCGCCACTTCGGCATCGACCGAGGCCTCCCCGACGCCTGACCTGAAGGAGCGTCATGGCCGTCCGGTCCTACGTGCGCAACAGCCGCGACAGTTCGGGGCGGATCTGCCGGGCGAGGTAGGCGTGGCCGGCGTTCGTGGGGTGCACACCGTCGCTTCCGATGAACCGGTGAGCGGATCCGGTGAACCACCCACGGCGCACCGCGGAGACGTACGGCATGCCGAGTTTCTTCGCCGCGGCCGAGACCGCCTCGTCGATCGGGTGTGAGCCGATCCGCTGCGGATACGAGTAGATCGGCCCGATGACCAGGATGCGCGCGTGGGGTAGCCCGGCCCGAAGACGGCGCAGCGTGTCCGTCGCGGCGGCCTGGGTCCTCTTCCGGCCGCCGTCGTTGCGGGAGCCCTCGACGACGACCACGTCGGGCTTCGCCGCAACGGCCTCCTCGACCCGCTGTGGGTAAGGCCGTCCGCCCTTCTGCCGGCCGCCGGTGGTGTAGCCGGTGCCACCGCTTCCGTCGAGACGGAGCGTCAGTCCCAGCTGCTTGGCGACCAGCGAGGGCCAGCCGTACGGTCCCTTACCGCCCTGGGCGGCGCCGCCGGCGATGCTGTCACCCAGGACGTACAGGCTCGACCGTGGGGCGGCGGCGTGGGCTGGAATGGTGGCGCACGTGGCCACGAGGGCGCAGAGCAGGCTCACCAGCATCATGGCGCGGCATGTCGGCCGGACCGCATATGTGACCATGTGTCAGAAGCTAATGCCCCTGCCGGAGGCGTCGCCACAGGGACTGCTCCGAATGCCGCACCGTCGAGCGCCAACCGCCTCCGCGCCGACCGCGTGCGTGAGGACATCCGCGGCCGCGAAGCCGGACTCGCGCTCGCAGCCCGGCGAGGCCGAGGGCGCGGGCGGTCCCGCGAGCGCGGAGCCAGGGGCGGACGGCCGGCGGCCACCCGGCCGGGTGGCCCCGCCCGCCCGTGATCGCGGCCGCCCCCGGCGGGCCCGTGATCACGGTGGCGGGGAATGAACCGAGCTGCTTGAACGTTCACCCACCCGGTGGAGGAAACCTCCACCCGGAGGGCGTCGCCGTACCCGGACATCCGCTGGCCCGGACATCCGCGTACCCGGACGACTCCGCACCCGTACGACCCGGAGAGAGCCGAGACATGCGCGTCGAGATCTGGAGCGACATCGCCTGCCCCTGGTGCTACGTGGGCAAGGCCCGCTTCGAGAAGGCGCTCGAGGCCTTCCCGCACCGCGACGAGGTCGAGGTGGTGCACCGCTCCTTCGAGCTGGACCCGGGACGCGCCAAGGACGACGTCCAGCCCGTGATCACCATGCTGACCAGGAAGTATGGCATGAGCGAGGCCCAGGCTCAGGCCGGCGAGGAGAACCTCGGCGCGCAGGCCGCCGCCGAGGGCCTCGACTACCGCACCCGCGACCGTGACCACGGCAGCACCTTCGACATGCACCGGCTGCTGCACTTCGCCAAGGAGCGGGGCCGGCAGGACGCGCTGCTCCAGATCCTGTACCGGGCGAACTTCGCCGAGGAGCGCTCCGTCTTCACCGAGGGCGACGAGCGGCTCGTGGAGCTGGCCGTTCAGGCCGGTCTCGACGCCGGCGCCGCCCGCGAGGTGCTCGCCGATCCGGCCGCGTACGCCGACGAGGTCCGCGCCGACGAGCGGGAGGCCGCCCAGCTCGGCGCCAACGGCGTGCCGTTCTTCGTCCTCGACCGCACGTACGGCGTCTCCGGCGCCCAGCCCGCCGAGGTCTTCGCGCAGGCGCTGACCCAGGCGTGGGGCGGGCGCTCGCCGCTGAAGCCGGTCGGCCAGGGGGACGCGGAGGTCTGCGGTCCGGACGGGTGCGCGGTCCCGCGGCACTGAGCGCTCCGGCGCGGGCGGGGACGGACGTATAAGCGTTCCTTAGAGGAACCGCGTAAGAATCCGCGATGGACTTCGACTTCTGTGGGCCGCACAGTGGATCCATGGAGACCACGGAGAGCACGGAGACCTTCGAGACCCTCGTCCGCGCCGAGTTCGCCCCGAAGACCACCTACCTCAACACCGCGAGCAACGGCCTGCTCCCGGCCCGTACCGTCGCCGCCCTGCACGAGGCGGCGGTGCTGCGGGCCGAGGGCCGGCCGCTGACCGCGCTGTACGAGGACGTGGAGGCCTGCCGGGCCGCGTACGCCCGGCTCGCCGGCGTCCCGGCCACCCGGGTGGCGGTCGGCGCCTCGGTCGCCGCGCACACGGGGGTCATCGCCGCCTCGCTGCCCGCGGGCGCCGAAGTCCTCACCGCCGAGGACGACTTCACCTCCGTCCTCAACCCCTTCCACGTCCGCGGCGACCTCAAGGTCCGCACGGTCCCGCTGGAGCGGATCGCCGAGTCCGTCCGTCCCGGCACGGCGCTCGTCGCGGTCAGCGCCGCCCAGTCCGCGGACGGGCGGATCGCCGACCTGTCCGCCCTGCGGGAGGCGGCCCGGACGCACGGGGCGCGCACCTACGTCGACTTCTCCCAGGCCGCCGGCTGGCTGCCGATGGACGCCGACGCCGACGACTTCACCGCCTCCGTCTCCTTCAAGTGGCTGCTCGGCCCGCACGGCACCGCCTTCCTCGTGGTCCCGGAGGACTTCGGGGGGCTGACACCGGTGCTCGCGGGCTGGGTCGCCGCCGAGACGCCGTGGGACAGCTGCTACGGGCCGGTGGCCGAACTCGCCCACTCGGCCCGGCGGTTCGACCTCACCCACGCCCTGTTCACCTTCGCGGGGCTGCGCCGCTCCCTCGACCTGATCGAGGAACTCGGCGTCGACGCCGTCCACGCCCACGACCTGGCCCTCGCCGACCGGTTCCGGGCCGGGCTCGCGGCACTCGGCCACGAGCCCGTGCCCGCCCCCGGCTCGGCGATCGTCTCCGTGCCCGGACTCGGCCACCGGCAGCCCGAGCTGGGCGAGGCGGACATCCAGGTCTCCAACCGCGCGGGCAACCTGCGCGCGGCCTTCCACCTGTACAACACGCCCGCGGACGTGGACCGCCTGCTGGACGTGCTGTCGGGCTGAAGCGTCAGCGCACCGGGGTGAAGTCCCTCGCTCCGATGAACTCCGGCCGCCGCACCGGAGCCGCGAACGGCTCGACCGCCGCGTTCTCCACGCTGTTGAACACGATGAAGACGTTGCTGCGCGGGAACGGCGTGATGTTGTCGCCGGACCCGTGCATGCAGTTGCAGTCGAACCAGGTCGCCGAACCGGCCCGGCCCGTGAACAGCTTGATGCCGTGCGCGGAGGCCATCTCGGTCAGCGCCTCGTCGGAGGGCGTGCCCGCGTCCTGCATCTGCAGCGACTTCTTGTAGTTGTCCTTGGGCGTGGCGCCGGCGCAGCCGAGGAACGTCTTGTGCGAGCCCGGCATGATCATGAGCGCGCCGTTGGTGTCGTAGTTCTCGGTCAGCGCGATCGAGACGGACACCGTCCGCATCCGGGGCAGCCCGTCCTCGGCGTGCCAGGTCTCGAAGTCGGAGTGCCAGTAGAAGCCGGAGGCGCCGAAGCCCGGCTTGACGTTGATCCGCGACTGGTGGACGTACACGTCCGAGCCGAGGATCTGCCGGGCCCGGCCGACGACCCGCTCGTCGCGCACCAGGTTCGCGAACACCTCGCTGATCCGGTGCACCTCGAAGACGGACCGGATCTCCCGGGACTTCGGCTCGACGATGGACCGCTCGTCGGCGCGGATCGCCGGGTCGGTCACCAGCCGGTCCAGCTCCTGCCGGTAGACGGCGACCTCGTCGTCCGTGAGGAGCTGGTCGACGGTGGCGAAGCCGTCGCGCTCGAACGACTGGAGGTGCAGCGGCTCGAACGGGCCGGGCGCGTCGGGGGCGCCCCAGACGACCGGGTCCTGGCGGGGGACGGTCACCTCGGTGGCGCCGCGGCTGGGGTACAGGTCGGTGACAGTGGTGTCGGTGACAGTGGCCATGCGGATGTCACACCTCCTCGGGCTCGGTGAGCAGCGGGTAGACGCCGTTCTCGTCGTGGTCCTCCCGTCCCGTCACGGGCGGGTTGAACACGCAGAGGCAGCGGAAGTCCTCCTTGACGCGCAGCGTGTGCCGCTCGTGCCCGTCGAGGAGGTACATGGTCCCGGGCGTGATGGTGTACGTCCGCCCGGTCTCGTGGTCGGTCAGTTCGGCCTCGCCCTCGACGCAGACGACGGCCTCGACGTGGTTCGCGTACCACATCGACGTCTCGGTGCCCGCGTAGAGGACCGTCTCGTGGAGGGAGAAGCCGACCCTCTCCCTGGCGAGGACGATGCGTTTGCTCTCCCAGGTGCCGGACGCCGCCTTCACATGCCGGTCGGTGCCTTCGATGTCCTTGAACGAACGGACGATCACAGTGGGGTACTTCCTCCTGACTAGACGGTTTCCCGGACGGCGCGGGCCAGGACCCGCAGGCCCTCGTCCAGCTCCTCCGGGGTGATGGTGAGAGCCGGCAGCAGCTTCACGACCTCGCTCTCGGGCCCCGACGTCTCGATCAGCAGCCCGAGTTCGAAGGCGCGCCGCGCCACCCGCTCGGCCCGCGCCTTGTCGTGGAACTCCAGGCCCCAGACCAGGCCGCGGCCCCGGTACTCCTTGACGTGGGCGAGGTTCTCCTCGGTGATCGAGATCAGCGCCTGCTCGACCTGTTCACCGCGCTTGCGGGTCTGCTTCTCCATGGCGGAGCCGTCGGCCCAGTACGTCTCCAGCGCGGCGGTGGCGGTGACGAACGCGGGGTTGTTGCCGCGGAAGGTGCCGTTGTGCTCGCCCGGCTCCCACACGTCCAGCTCCGGCTTGAACAGGCACAGCGACATGGGCAGGCCGTAGCCGCTGATCGACTTGGACACGGTGACGATGTCGGGGACGATCCCGGCCTCCTCGAAGGAGAAGAAGGCCCCGGTACGGCCGCAGCCCATCTGGATGTCGTCGACGATCAGCAGCATGTCCTGGCGCTCGCACAGCCCGGCCAGTGCCCGCAGCCACTCCGGGCGGGCGACGTTGATGCCGCCCTCGCCCTGCACGGTCTCGACGATCACGGCGGCGGGCTTGTTCAGCCCGGACCCCTGGTCCTCGAGCAGCCGCTCGAACCAGAGGAAGTCGGGGATCGTGCCGTCGAAGTAGTTGTCGAACGGCATCGGCGTGCCGTGCACGAGCGGGATGCCCGCCCCGGCCCGCTTGAAGGCGTTGCCGGTGACGGCGAGCGAGCCGAGCGACATCCCGTGGAAGGCGTTGGTGAACGACACGATCGCCTCGCGCCCCTTCACCTTCCGCGCCAGCTTCAGCGCCGACTCCACGGCGTTGGTGCCGGTCGGCCCCGGGAACATGACCTTGTACGGCAGGTCGCGCGGCCGCAGCACCAGGTCCTGGAAGGTCTGCAGGAAGGACCGCTTGGCGACGGTGGACATGTCGAGCCCGTGGGTGACGCCGTCGCGCAGCAGGTAGTCGATCAACGCCCGTTTGAGAACGGGGTTGTTGTGGCCGTAGTTGAGTGACCCGGCCCCGGCGAAGAAGTCGAGGTACTGGTGGCCGTCCTCGTCGTGCATACGGCTGCCCCGGGCGCGGTCGAAGACGACGGGCCAGCCCCGGCAGTAGCTGCGCACCTCGGACTCGACGGTCTCGAAGACGCTGAGATCGGGCTGGGTGATGGTCACGGCGAAACGCTCCTCAATGCGACGGTGTGGGGGGCTGGGTCAGGCAGAGGTCAACGGGCCGATGCGGTACAGGACTTCGGGGTCGTGCGGGCCGTCCGGGAACAGGCTCGCGCCGAACAGCACCTCACGGCTGACGTCCGCGCCGTGCCGGGCGGCGTAGGAGGTGAACAGCCGCTCGGAGGCGGTGTTGCCCGGCGTGATCGTGGTCTCGACGGTGGTGATCGGGCGCTCGGCGGTGAGCCGCGCGGTCAGTCCGTCGAGCAGGGCCGCGGCGAGGCCGCGGCCGCGGTACGCGGCGTCGACCGCCACCTGCCAGACCAGCAGGGTGTGCGGGGCTTCCGGCCGGACGTATCCGGTGACGAACCCGACGGCTTCCCCGTCCTGCGCGCGCGCCACCGCCGAGGTGCCGGCGAAGTCACGGCACCACAGCAGATAGCTGTAGGACGAGTTCAGGTCGAGTTTGCCGGATTCCTTCGCGATACGCCAGAGCGCGGCCCCGTCCGCCACCGAAGGGCGGTCGATCCGCAGGTCTGCTTGTGTGGCAGTCATGCGGATTGAATTTACCGAGGGAAATTGAAAAATGCATGGAGGGAGGGGGTTACGCCAAGGCTGTCCCTATGTTATTCGCGCGAGCGTGTGGGTGGGTGTGAGAGTCGGGCGGTATGGGATGTTTTGGCCGCCATGAAAGCCGCAAAACGGGCGCCCTGTGGAACGTGTCACACAATGGAAACCCTCACGAGATCTGCGCGGATCACCCCTCTCGACGTTCGCGAAATCTTTGCGTTTAGCGTCGGAAAAAGCGGGCAGAAGAGTTACGGAAATCCACCCGCTTAAATAGCTCGGCTATTGCCTTGAATTCAGGCTCCGGTAACCCCGTCGATACGCTCTCGCAGAATGTCCGCATGTCCGTTGTGCCGCGCGTACTCCTCGATGAGGTGAATCAGCACCCAGCGCAGACTGACCTCCAGCCCGGCCATCGGGCCGTCGGCCATCCGCCCGGTGTCGTCGAGCGAGCGCCCCGCGGTCAGCTCGCGTCCGCGCGCGATCTCCCGGCGCCAGACGGCGAGCGCCTCGTCGAGCCCCCGGTCCGGGTCCAGGGCGTACCCGGTCTCCTCCGTGTACAGGGGAGGCACGTCGAGTCCCGCGAACACCCGCTGGAACCAGTTCCGTTCGACCACGGCGAGATGCTGGACCAGGCCGAGGAGGGTGAGGGAGGAGGGCTCGGCCGACGCCCGCCGGACCTGGGTGTCGTCCAGGCCGGCGCACTTCAGCTCCAGGGTGGCGCGGTGGAAGTCGAGCCAGCTGTCGAGCATGGGCCGCTCGTCGCCGGTCATCAGCGGGACGGGACGGCCATCGGGAAGAGTGGTCATGCCGGCAGCATCGCAGGACCCACTGACAACGGAGCCGTACCGACTGACAGGGGTGCCGTCGCCGTACTCACTGACAAGGGTGCCGTCGCCGCACCCACGGACAGCGGAGCCGTCGCAGGATCCACCGACAGCGGAGCCGTCGCAGGACCCACCGACAGTGCTGCCGTCGCAGGACCCACCGACAGCGCTGCCGTCACAGATCCACCGACAGCCGCGGTCCCTCCCCCGGGCACTGCTTCCAACACGGATTCCAGCAGCCGGAACACGCCGCGGTGCCGGCGCGCGGGACCCACTGGCAACGGCGCCGGGTTCTTCCCCGCCCCGCCCCCGGAGCCGCTCGGCGAACCGCCCGGGACGCCCTACCGCCAGGCCTCGTCCGCGGCCCGCAGCGCGCCCTCCAGGTCCACGTCCAGCCCGCGCTCGGCGAGGGCCGCGCCCAGCGCCGTCAGGCTGCTGCGGACCGCGCCCGGCGTCGCGTCGGCGCCGTAGTGGTTGACCCGGATCATCTCCTTGGCCAGCGCGCCCCCGCCCGCCGCCAGCGGCAGCGCGGGATCGCTCGCCAGGGCCCGCGCCACCAGCTCCGAGGCGAGGACGCCCGACGGGGAGCGCAGGGTCGTGGCGACCGGCGCCGCCTCCGCCGCCTCGTACACGTACGGCTCCAGACCGCCGCCCAGGGCCGTCGCGCCCGCGCGGGTCGCCGCGGCGGCGGACGCGTGCCGGGCCATCACGTTCTCCAGGCCCTCCGCCTCGATCCGCTCCACGCACGCCTCCAGCGCCAGCATCTCCAGCTGCGCCGGCGCGTGCAGCAGCGCCCTGCGGCCGCCGTCGACCCACCGTTCCTTCCAGTCGAGGAGGGAGAGGTACGAGCGGCGCGGCGCGCGCGGGTTCGCGGCCATCCGCGCCCACGCGCGCTCGCTCACCGACACCGCCGACACACCCGCCGGGCCACCCATCGCCTTCTGGGCGCCGATCACGCACAGGTCCACGCCCCACGCGTCCGGCAGCACCGGCTCGGCCCCCACGGAGGCGACCGCGTCCAGGTAGAACAGCGCGCCGTGCTCCTTCACCACCTCGCCGATCTCCGCGACCGGGTTGGTGTTGCCGGTGGCCGCCTCCGCGTGCACCAGGGACACGAAGTCGATCTCCGGGTGCTCGGCGAGGGCCCGGCGGATCTGCTCGGCGCCGACCGCCGTGTGGAAGGGCACCGCCAGGTCGATCACCGCGGCACCGCAGTCCCGCAGCCAGTCGCCGAAGGTCTGCCCGTACGGGCCGGTGATGACGTTCAGCGCCGTCGTGCCGGGACCGGCCGTCGCCCGGATCGCGCCCTCCAGCGGCAGCAGTGCCTCGCCCTGCATGACCACCACGTCCTGTCCGGTGCTCAGCAGCCGCGCCACGCGGTCCTCGATCGACGCGAAGTGGGCGGCACTCAGCGGGGTCAGGTCCAGGAACGGGTGCGTCACGGCGGTGCTCTCTCTTCACTCACGGGGTAGAGGTGACGAGAGTAACCGGCCTGTGTCCCCGTGCACCGACTGGTGACTTCGCAGGTCGAACAGGTCCACAACCATCGGTTTGTTTTGAGAGACTCAAACTTCTCCTTATAATCGGAACCCACAGTTCCCTTACAGGAAGGCCCGCCGTGAACACGCTCCCCGGGCGCCGGACCCGCATCCTGGCCGCCACCACCGTGACGGCCGGGCTGATGCTCGTGACTGCCTGTACCTCCAGCGACGACGGCGGCAGCGGCTCCAGGACCGCCGCCGGCGGTGTCGAGCTGGTCAAGGCCGGACAGCTCACCACCTGCACCCACCTGCCGTACCCGCCGTTCCAGTCGGAGATCGACGGCAAGGTCCAGGGCTTCGACGTCTCCCTCGTCGACCTGGTCGCCGGGGACCTGGGCGTGAAGCAGGAGATCCTCGACACCCCCTTCGAGAACTTCAAGACGGGCGCCTTCCTCAACTCCGGCGAGTGCGACCTGGCCGCCGCCGGCATGACCATCACCGAGGAGCGCAAGAAGAACGTCGACTTCTCCGACCCGTACTTCGACGCCACCCAGGCCGTCCTGGTCGACAAGAGCGCCGGCGTGAACTCCCTCGCCGACGTGAAGTCCAAGAACGTCAAGCTCGGTGCCCAGGCCCAGACCACCGGCGAGGACTACGCCAAGAAGCAGGGCTTCGACCCGGTCTCCTTCGAGTCCTCCGACGCCGTCCTCAACGGCCTGCGCACCGGCCAGGTCAAGGCCGTCATCATCGACTACCCGGTCGTCCAGGGCTGGCTGAAGGACAAGGCCACCGCGGCCGCCTTCACGGTCGTGGACAACCTCAACACCGGCGAGCAGTACGGCTTCACGGTGAAGAAGGGCAACAGCAAGCTGCTCGCGGCCGTCAACAAGGCGATCGCCGACGCCAAGGCCGACGGCACGTACAAGAAGCTGTACGAGCAGTGGATCGGCCCCTACGACGCGTCCGTCGCCTCCCCGTCCGCCTCATGAGCGGCGACACGGAGCTCGCCGCACCACCCCGCCGCAAGGGGCTGACCCGCCGCCAGAAGCGCGGCGTCTCGCGCGGCGTCCAGTACGCCGTGTTCGTCGCCGCGGTGATCCTCTTCGCGGTCTCGGCGGACTGGGACCGGCTCCAGAACCAGTTCGCGCAGGCCGACATCGCCCAGCGGATGTTCCCCGAGGTCATCACGCTGGCGCTGAAGAACACCGTGCTGTACACCGTGTCCGGCTTCGCCGTCGGGCTGGCCCTCGGCATGGTGATCGCGCTGATGCGGCTGTCGTCCGTCGGCCCCTACCGCTGGGTCGCCGGGATCTACATCGAGATCTTCCGCGGCCTGCCCGCCCTGCTGATCTTCATCTTCATCGGCGTGGCCGTGCCGCTGGCCTTCCCCGGCACGGAGATCATCGGCGGCACGTACGGCAAGGTCGCCCTCGCGCTCGGCCTGGTGGCCGCCGCGTACATGGCGGAGACGATCCGCGCGGGCATCCAGGCCGTGCCCAAGGGCCAGATGGAAGCGGCCCGCTCCCTGGGCTTCTCGCCGGCCAGGGCCATGATCTCGATCATCATCCCGCAGGCCTTCCGCATCATCCTCCCCCCGCTCACCAACGAACTGGTGCTGCTGTTCAAGGACTCCTCCCTGGTGCTGTTCCTCGGCGTCACCCTGGAGGAGCGCGAACTGTCCAAGTACGGCCGGGACCTGGCCAGTACCACCGCCAACTCCACGCCGATCCTCGTCGCCGGCCTGTGCTACCTGCTGGTCACGATCCCGCTCGGCTTCGTCGTACGCCGTATGGAGGCGAAGGCCCAGGAGGCCGTGAAATGAGCCGACCGGAGATCGAAGTACGCGGCCTGCACAAGTCGTTCGGCGACAACGAGGTCCTGCGGGGCATCGACCTGGAGATCGGCCAGGGCGAGGTCGTGTGCGTCATCGGCCCGTCGGGCTCGGGCAAATCCACGCTGCTGAGGTGCGTGAACCTCCTGGAGGAGCCCACGAAGGGCCAGGTCTTCGTCGGCGGCACCGAACTCACCGACCCCGACGTCGACATCGACGCCGCACGCCGCCGGATCGGCATGGTCTTCCAGCAGTTCAACCTCTTCCCGCACCTGACGGTGACCGAGAACCTGACCCTGCCGCAGCGCCGGGTACTCCGGCGGGACAAGGCGCAGGCCGCGAAGGTCGCCGCCGAGAACCTGGAACGCGTCGGCCTGTCCGAGAAGGCGAACGCCTATCCGTCCTCCCTCTCCGGCGGCCAGCAGCAGCGCGTCGCCATCGCCCGCGCGCTCGCGATGGGCCCCGAGGTGATGCTGTTCGACGAGCCGACGTCGGCGCTGGACCCGGAACTGGTGGGCGACGTCCTGGCCGTCATGCGCATGCTCGCCCGGGACGGCATGACGATGATGGTCGTCACCCACGAGATGACCTTCGCCCGCGAGGTCGCCGACCGGGTCGTCTTCATGGACGGCGGGGTGGTCGTCGAGGACGGCACCCCCGAGCAGGTCATCGGCAACCCGCGCCACGAACGCACCCGCCACTTCCTGTCGAGGCTGCTCGACCCGGCGATGGCGGAGGTGGAGGAGGAGACGTCCGACCAGGTGGGCGGTGGCACCTGACTAAGGTGCAGTACATGAGCGATGAGCCGGTGCTGCACGTGAAGGGCCGGGTCCTGGTGGGCCCGGAGGACGTCCGCGACGACCTGTGGATCGTCGACGGCCGGATCACCTACGACCGCCCAGCCGCCGCCCGTGACATCCGCACGGTGGCGGGCTGGGCGCTGCCCGGCCTGGTCGACGCCCACTGCCACGTGGGCCTCGGCGCGCACGGCCCGGTGGACACGGACGTGGCGGAGAAGCAGGCGCTGACCGACCGCGAGGCCGGCACGCTGCTGATCCGCGACGCCGGCTCCCCCTCCGACACCCGCTGGATCGACGACCGCGAGGACCTCCCGAAGATCATCCGGGCCGGCCGGCACATCGCCCGGACCCGCCGCTACATCCGCGGCTACGCCTGGGAGATCGAGCCGGAGGACCTGGTCGCGTACGTCGCCCAGGAGGCCCGGCGCGGCGACGGCTGGGTCAAGCTGGTCGGCGACTGGATCGACCGCGAGGCGGGCGACCTGTCGGCGTGCTGGCCCCGCGAGGCGGCTCGGGCGGCGATCGCGGAGGCCCACCGCCTGGGCGCGCGGGTCACGGCCCACTGTTTCGCGGAGGACTCCCTGAAGGACCTGGTCGAGTCGGGCATCGACTGCATCGAACACGCGACGGGCCTGACGGAGGACCTGATCCCCCTCTTCGCGTCCCGTGGCGTCGCGATCGTCCCGACCCTGGTCAACATCGCCACCTTCCCGAAGCTCGCCGCCGGCGGCGAGTCCCGGTACCCCCGCTGGTCGACCCACATGCGCCGCCTGCACGCCCGCCGCTACGACACGGTCCGCGACGCCTACGACGCCGGAATCCCGGTGTACGTCGGCACGGACGCGGGCGGCACCCTGCCGCACGGCCTGGTGGCGGAGGAGGTGGCGGAACTGGTGACGGCCGGCATCCCGCCGCTCGAGGCCCTGTCGGCGACGACCTGGTCCGCCCGCGAGTGGCTCGGCCGCCCCGGCCTGGAGGAAGGAGCGGCGGCAGACCTGGTGGTGTACGAACGGGACCCCCGCACGGACGTCCGCGTCCTGGGAGCCCCACTGCGGGTGGTGCTGAACGGGCGGGTCGTGGGGTGACGGCGGGCGGAAGCCCCGCGGGGTTCTCCCGGAGACCCCCGGCACATCGTGGTCACGGGCGCCGCGGCTGCCCGCCGACGCGCGCGGGACGGGGGAGCGGTACGCCGGCGCGGTGACACGGCAGCCACCCCGCCAGGGGACTCCGCCCGCCCCCCGACCGGGCCGGACCGGAAGTGGTCCTCAGCGGGAGGCCAGCGCCATCGACTGGTCCAGGGCCTGGAGGAAACGGTTCACCGTCGCCCGGTCCCGCACCGCCAGCCGTAGCCAGTCCTCGTCCAGGCCGGGGAAGGTGTCCCCCCGGCGGACGGCGAAGCCGAGGGTGCGCAGGTGGTGGCGGACAGCCGCCGCTCGTGGCAGTCGAACGAGGACGAAGGGTCCCTCCGCGGGCTCGACGACCCGCAGACCGTCGGAGGCGAACTCGGTGAGTCCCGCCACGAGATGGGCGCGGTCCGCGGCCACCCGGTGCGCCGCGTGGGCGGCCTCGGCCAGCGCGCGCGGCGACACGCACGCCTCCGCCGCGGCCAGCGCCGGCGTGGAGACCGGCCACAGCGGCTGGGCCCGCTCCAGCTCGGCGATCGTGCCGGGGGCGGCGAGGACGTAGCCGATGCGCAGCCCGGCCAGCCCCCACGTCTTGGTCAGGCTGCGCAGGACGACCAGGCCGGGCACGTCCGTCCGGCCGGCCAGCGCCTCGCGCTCACCCGGCACCGCGTCCATGAACGCCTCGTCGACCACCAACGTCCGCCCCGGGCGCGCCAGTCCGGTGAGAACGCCGGCCGGGTGCAGCACCGACGTCGGATTCGTCGGGTTGCCGATCACCACCAGGTCGGCGTCCTCCGGCACGGCCGCCGGAGCCAGCCGGAAGCCGTCCGACTCCCGCAGCAGCACCCGGTCGACCGCGTGCCCCGCGTCCCGCAGCGCCGCCTCCGGCTCCGTGAACTGCGGGTGCACCACCACCGCACGACGGGCCCTCAGGGCACGCGCGACCAGCACGAACGCCTCCGCCGCACCCGCCGTCAGCAGGACCCGCTCGGCCGGCAGCCCGTGCCGCGCCGCCACCGCCGCCCGCGCGGCCCGCCCGTCCGGGTAGGCGGCGAGGCCGGCCAGGGACGCGGCGATGCGCTGGCGCAGCCAGTCCGGGGGCGTGTCCGCGCGGACGTTGACCGCGAGGTCGACCAGCGCCGAGCCGTCGTCGCGTACCTCCGCGTCACCGTGGTGGCGCAGGTCGTGCCCGTCAGTGTGCATGGGAGTGCGCGTGCCCTCCGTGGTGGTGGCCGTGACCGTGGTGGTGGTGGCCGTCGTCGTCGGGGTGGAAGTGCGGCTGCTGCGGCAGCCCCACCTTGTCCTCGAAGCCCGGCAGCGCGATGCGGTAGACGCACGAGTCGCAGTTCATCCGCAGATCACCCTTGACGGCCTCCTCGTACCGCTCCATCACCAGGTCCAGCAGCTCGGGCTCGGGCCCGATGACGTCCGCCGACCGCACCTCGACCTCCGGGTGCGCGGCCGCCCACCCCTCGGTCTGCTGCCGCACCCGGTCCGGCAGGATCCCGGTGAACAGGAAGTACGGGAGTACGACGATCCGCCGCGCGCCCAGCCGTACGCACCGGTCGAGCCCGCTCGGCACGTCCGGTGCCGCCAGCGACACGAACGCCGTCTCCACACCCGCGTACCCGCGCCCCTCCCACAGCAGTCGCGCCGCCTTGTACACCTCGGCGTTGGCGTCCGGATCGGTCGAGCCGCGCCCGACCAGCAGCACCGTCACGTCCGACCGGTCCTCGGGCCTGCGCCCCGCCCCGCCCAGGGCCTCGTCCAGCCGCCGCTCCAGCACGCTCAGCAGTGCCGGGTGCGGGCCGAGCGGACGTCCGTAGGTGTACGAGATCCCCGGGTGCCGCTCCTTCTCCCGGGCCAGCGCCGCCGGGATGTCCCCCTTGGCGTGCCCGGCGGACACCAGCATCAGCGGTACGGCGGCGAACCGCCGTACGCCCCGCTCCACCAGGTCGGTGACGGCCTCGCCCAGCGGCGGCGGGGACAGCTCGATGAAGCCGCCCGCGACGGGCAGTTCGGGGTGGCGGCGCCCCAGCTCCCGTACGAAGTCGCGGAACGCCTCGGCTCCGGCATCGTCCCGGGTGCCATGGCCGGCGATGAGCAGGGCGGGCGGCGGGGTGGTCACGAGGTCTCCTCGGTCTGCGAAAGGGGGTGGTACAGCAGGGCGTTGAGAGCGGCCGCGGCGACCGCCGAACCGCCCTTCTCGGACACGTTGCTCACGGCGGGCAGCCCGCTCTCCCGCAACGCGGCCTTGGACTCGGCCGCCCCGACGAAGCCGACGGGCAGCCCGATGACGAGCGCGGGGGAGGCGTCGAGGGTCAGCAACTCCTCCAGGGCGGTGGGCGCACAGCCGATCACCCACAGGGCGCCGGGCCCGACCTCCTCGTACGCGAGTCGCACCGCGTGCGCCGAACGGGTCAGCCCGGGGCCGGACTCGGCGTCCTTCAGACGGCAGACGGTCCCGCGGCGGGTGATGCCGGCCGCGACCATCTCCACGTCCACGACGACGGGCGCCCCGGCGTGCAGCGCGGCGTGCGCCGCGACCAGGTCCGCCTCGTCCATGACGAGATCGCTCGCGTACTCCAGGTCGGCGGCGGAGTGGATGACCCGCTCCACCACCGCCCGGGTCAGCGGCGGGAAGTGCGAGGTGTCCAGACGGGCCCGCAGCCGCCGGAAGGACTCCTGCTCGATCGGGTGGACGACCCGCGTCGCCTGGGTCACTGCGTCTCCTCCTGCCAGCGGTAGCCGCGCGGCGTCACCATGCGCCCCGCGATGGTCCGGGTCGCGGTGTTGCCCACCGTCACGACCGTCATCATGTCGACCGTCGCCGGGTCCAGGCCGGCCAGCGTCGTCACCCGGCTCGACCCGTCCGGCCGTGAGGCGTTGCGCACGACACCCACCGGTGTCGACGGCTCCCGGTGCTCGGCGAGGATCGCGAGCGCCTTCGGCAGCTGCCAGTCGCGGCCCCGGCTGCGCGGGTTGTAGAAGGTCACCACGATGTCCGCCTCGGCCGCCGCCCGCACCCGCCGCTCGATGACCTCCCACGGCGTGTGCAGGTCGGACAGGCTGATCGACACGTGGTCGTGGCCCAGCGGCGCGCCCAGGAGCGCGGCGGCGGCCAGCGCGGCGGTCACCCCCGGCACCCCGACCACGTCGATGTCGTCGGAGGCCTCGGCGAGCGCGGGGGAGGCCATGGCGTACACGCCCGCGTCCCCGCTGCCGATCAGTGCGACGGCCCGGCCCTTGCGCGCCTCCGCGACGGCCGTCCGGGCCCGCTCCTCCTCGGCCCCGAGCCCCGACTCCAGGATCCGGGTGCCGGGCCGCAGCAGGTCGCGGATCTGGTCGACGTACTGGTCGAGCCCGACCAGCACCGCGGCACGCGCCAGCTCCGCCTTCGCGCGCGGCGTGAGCAGATCGCGGGCACCCGGCCCGAGCCCGACCACCGCGAGCCGTCCGCGCCCCGGACGCCGTACGACGGCACAGGTCGCCATGGCGGGCCGGCCGTCGGGACGTTCCGACTTCCGCTTCGGCACGAGGAGTTCGCCGCCTCCCACCAGCGCCGCGGCCTCCGCCACGGACGGTGTGCCGACGGCGGCGAGGGGCGCGTCGGACGGGTTCGGCACCTCGACGGCGGCCAACTCCTCGGCGGAGTACGTCACCACGGGCACGCCGAGCCGCGAGGCGGCCGCGAGGATGCCGGGCTCGTCCGCCTTCGCGTCGACGGTGGCGAGCTCGGCCACGCAGGCCCCGGACAGCCCCGCCTCCCGCAGGGCGCCCTCGATCACGTCGAGCACCTCCGCGGCCGGGGCACCCTTCGACGCGCCGACCCCCACCACCAGGGTCGGCGGCCGCAGCAGGACCTCGTGGGCGCCGGGCCCGACCGCCCGGTCCGTCACCCGCACGGTGTACGCCCCCCGGTCCCCGTCCTGGCTCCCGTCCCGGTCCGCGAACGGCAGCGGCGGCAACGGCCAGGCCACCTCCGCGTCGAGCACGACCGGCTCCCCGTCCAGCAGGGCCCGCGTCACCCCGGCGACATCACCCTCCACGGGCAGCCCGAGGGTGTCCAGGCCGGGGATCCCGACGGCGTCCGTCGCCGTGGTCACCACGGGCTCGGCGCCCAGCAACCCGCCGACGGCGCGGGCCAGTTCATTGGCGCCGCCCCCGTGCCCGCCGACCAGCGAGACCGCGAACCGCCCGGCCTCGTCGACGCACACCACACCCGGGTCGGACGCCTTGTCGTCCAGCAGCGGCGCGAGAAGCCGTACCACGGCCCCCGTCGCCAGGAAGCACACGAGCTGCTCGCACTCCGCGAACGCCCGCCGTACGGCGTCCCCGACAGGACCGTCGTACACGCGCGTGCGGTCCGGCCACGCCGCGGCCAGCCGGTCGCGTGCCGCCGCCCCCGCCGCGGTGGCGGAAATGAGGCCGATCACTGAGCAACTCCTTCTACGTCGGAAATCCGGGGCCGGACGCCCCACAGCAGGAAAACGGGGTTGGTGGCCGCCAGCCGGGTCACGTCCCCCGGCAGCGGCGCGAGCCGCGAGGACTGCAACAGCACGCCGTCGCAGGCGAACCCGGCGTCGGTGAGCGCGGCCCGCGCCGCCGGCACCCGGTCCAGCGCGGCCATGGCGACGACCACGGACCGCCGGGCCCGCCGCGCGCACACGCCCACGATGTCGGCCAGCTCGCGCCCACCGCCGCCGACGAACACGGCGTCGGGATCGTCGAGTCCGTCCAGCGCCTCCGGCGCCGTCCCGTGCACGACGTGCACGTCGACGCCGTGCGCGGCGGCGTTGGCGCGGATCCGCGCGGCCCCGTCCCCGGCCTTCTCGACCGCGCTGACGGCGGCCCCCAGCCGGGCGCACTCCACGGCCACGGACCCCGACCCCGAGCCGACGTCCCAGACCAGGTCACCGACCCGGGGACCCAGCCGGGCCAGCGCCAGCGCCCGCACCTCGAACTTGGTGATCATCGAGTCGCGGTGGGCGAAGTCGCCCTCGTCCAGCGCCCATCCGGCGGGCCGGCGCGGCGGCCCCGCGAGGGTCCGCACCCGACCGGGCAGCCGCGCCTCCTCCAGGCACAGCACCACGCTCACCGCCGCACCCCAGTCCCGGACCGCCGCCTCGGCCGGGCCGACCCGCTCCACCCGCTCGCGCACGGGATCGCCCAGCGCGGACGCGACGACGAGGACCCGCCCGGGAGCGGTCCGGGCGAGCGCGGCGCCCAGTTCGGCGGGTCCCGCCCCGGGCCCGGTCAGCACGGCGACCTTCGGATGCGCCCGGCACACGTTCACCGCCGTCCGCGGATCCCGCCCGTGCGCGCTGACGACCACGGCGTCGTCCCAGGTCAGGCCGAGCCGGGCGAAGGCGGCGGCGACGGAGGAGACACCGGGCAGCACCTCGAGCCGACGCGGCCCGAACCGCTCGGCGAGCGCCCGCACGATCCCGAAGAACCCGGGGTCCCCGGACGCCAGCACGACCACCCGCCGCTCCTCGGCGACGTACTCCTCGATCGCGTCGAGGGCCGGCGCCAGCGGCC
The DNA here is from genome assembly GCF_043080745.1 of Streptomyces sp. NPDC014995. Taxonomy (NCBI): domain Bacteria; kingdom Bacillati; phylum Actinomycetota; class Actinomycetes; order Kitasatosporales; family Streptomycetaceae; genus Streptomyces; species Streptomyces sp. NPDC014995. The sequence continues at coordinate 86,717 of NZ_JBIBVX010000001.1, read as the reverse complement.
CGAGCACGATCCGCTCGGCGCCCTCGGGCAGCCGTACGGCGTCCAGGTGCCGGCGCCCGCCGACGACGAGGTCCGCGCCCGCGAGGACGTCCTCGCCCGGCGGCGCCCCCGTCCCCGTCCCGACGACGGTGATCGGACCGCTCACGTACTCGCACCCCGCTCGCGCAGCGCCCTGCGGGCAGCCGGGTCGGCCTTGCGGTAGCCGTGGAAGTGGCCGGGGTGGTACAGGTGCGAGCGGGTGCCCTGCGCGTCGAGGGCCGGGCCGACCAGGAACAGCGTGTGCTTCCAGAGCTTGTGCTCCTTGACGGTCTCCTCCAGCGTGCCCACCGTGCACCGCACGACCAGCTCCTCCGGCCAGGTCGCCTGGTAGGCGATGACGACCGGGGTGGCGGTCGGATAGCCGCCCTCCAGCAGCTCCCGCACGAGCTGCCCGCTGCGGGCGGCGGACAGGAAGATCGCCATGGTGGTGCCGTGCCGGGCGAACTCCCGCACCTCCTCCCCGGGCGGCATCGGCGTCTTGCCGCCGCCGAGCCGGGTGAGGATCACGGACTGCGCCACCTCGGGAATCGTCAGCTCCCGCCGGGCCAGCGCGGCGACGGCCGAGAAGGAGGACACACCCGGCACGATCTCCGTCTCGATCCCGATCCCGGCACACCGGTCGAGCTGCTCCTGCGTACCGCCCCACAGCGCGGGGTCACCGGAGTGGATCCGGGCGACACGCAGCCCCTCCTCGCGGGCGCGCTGGTACACGGCGACGACGTCCTCCAGGGACATGGTCGCCGAGTCGAGGATCTCGGCATCCTCGCGGGCGTGCTCGAGGACCTCCGCCTGCACCAGGCTCGCGGCCCAGATCACGACGTCGGCCTCGGCGATGGCACGCGCGGCACGGAACGTCAGCAGGTCGGCGGCGCCGGGGCCGGCACCGACGAAGGTCACCTTGCCGGTGGGGGCGTCGGCCATGGGTTCGGGTCCTCTCATGACGGGATGGGGTACGGAAGCCGGATGCGCACGGCGGCGCCCGGTCCGGGCAGGAGCCGGCGCCGGGTGCGTGCGGCCGGGCGTGGGCCGGGCAGGTGTGCCGGGGTGTGCGTCGCAGCGCGTGGTCCGAAGGTGAGCGGTGGCCGGATGTGCGTCGCCGGGCCCCGTCCGGGCGGGAACGGGTCCCGGATGTGCGGGGCCGGTGCATCGGCTGCGTCGGCAGCCGCCGCGTACGTGCCCCGTGGCCCGGGCAGGTGGGCCGGGGTGTGCGTCGCAGGGCGTGGTCCGGAGGTGAGCGGCGGTTCGAGGTGCGCGACCGGGCCCGGTCCGGGTACGAGCGGGTGCCGGGTGCGTGCGGCCGGGCGTGGGCCGGGCAGGTGTGCCGGGGTGTGCGTCGCAGCGCGTGGTCCGGAGGTGAGCGGTGGCCGGATGTGCGCGGCCGGGCCCCGTCCGGGCAGGAGCGGGTCCTGCCCGAGGCCCATCACGCACACCCGGCCCGCTCGACCCTGCGGTGCACGGTCGCGGGCGTGGTGTTCATCCGGTGGGTGGTGGGCCTGGCGGGCCGAGGCGGGCGGTCTCACAGCTTGCCGCCCCGTCCGCCGTCGCGCCGCGCGGGCGCGATGAGCGTGGAGAGATAGGGGAGCGGCTCCGCACCGAGGTCGGCGGCGGGCCGGATCGACTGCTCGGGCAGCCCGAGCGCCGCCCCCCACACGGCGTCCCCGATCCGCCCGGTCTCCCGCAGCGCCTCGGCGACCTCGGCGGCCTGCCGCCCGAACTTGTAGGCGACGACGGTGCCGGGCCCGGCCAGCGCGTCCTTCAGCACGGCGGAACCGGCGGTCACGGGCACCAGCGTCAACGGCTCGGTCCCCTCCGTCAGCACGGCCCCCGACCGCGCCGCCAGATCCTGCATGGCGGTGATCCCCGGCACGGTCTCGACGACCACACCCGGCACCAACTCCCCGACGGTCTGGGCGAGATAGGTGAACGTCGAGTACACGTTGGGGTCCCCGATGGTCGCGAACGCGACACTCCCGTGCCGCCCCAGCAACTGCGCGACCCGCTCCCCGGCGGCGTCCCAGGCGGCCTCCCGGCGCCCCCGGTCACTGCGCTCGTTGAGCGCGAACACGACCCGGACGACCTTCTCCTCCGGCACGTAGTGCAGGACGGTCGCCTCGGCCCGCCCCCGCTCCCCGGTGTCCATCACGGGTACGACGACCACATCGGCCGCACGCAGCGCGTTGACGCCCTTGACGGTCACCAGCTCCGGATCACCGGGCCCGACCCCGACTCCGACCAGCCTGCTGCTCATGACGTCCGGCACCTCTCCACGAACCGACGGGCCACACCGGGCTCGGCCGCCCAGTGCGTGTGCAGATAACTCGCGTGCACACCCTGCTGTACAAAACCTTCGACCCGTCGCCGGGGCACACGCACACCCCAGGCGGGCTCCGCCCCCGAGCCCGGCTCGACGACGGTCCGGTGGAACTCGTGCCCCCGCATCCGCGTCCCGGCCGCGGCCAGCACACTGTCGCTCACGGCCACCGCGTCCCGGTATCCGAGCGTGAGCCGCTCGGACATCCGCGCGGTGGCGTCGAGCACCCCGCACATCGGCTGCCCGTCGAGCTCCCGGCAGAGGTAGAGCAGCCCGGCGCACTCGGCGGCGACGGGGGCCCCGCTCAGCGCGAGCTCCGCGACGGCCTTGCGGAGCGGCTCGTTGACGGACAGCTCGCGGGCGTAGACCTCGGGGAACCCGCCACCGATGACCAACCCGGCCGTGCCGTCGGGCAGTCGCTCGTCCCGCAACGGGTCGAAGGGGACGACCTCGGCCCCGGCGGCGCCCAGCAACTCGGCATGCTCGGCGTAGGAGAAGGTGAAGGCGGGCCCGGAGGCGACGGCGACGGTCACTCCCGGGCGCACCCGGCCGTCCCGGCCGGGGTCCGGGCGATCCGTCGGGGAACCGAGGGCCTCGGCCGCGTCCCAGGCCGCACCGGGCAGCGCACCCGCGGTACGCGCGAGGGCGGCCAGCCCCTCCAGGTCGCACCCGGCGGCGACCTGCGCGGCCATCGCGGCGACAGCCTCCACGGCGTCCCCCCGCCGCTCCGCCACCGGCACCAACCCCAGGTGCCGCGACGGGGTGTCCACCCGGGCCACCCGCCGAAGCACCCCCAGCACCGGCACCCCCACGGACTCCAGCGCCTCCCGCACGAGCTCCTCGTGCCGGTCCGACGCGACCTTGTTCAGAATCACGCCCCCGATCCGCACCTCCGGGTCCCAGGAGGCGAAGCCGTGCACCAGCGCCGCCACCGACCGCGACTGCGACGACGCGTCCACCACCAGCACCACCGGTGCCCGCAACAGCTTCGCCACCTGCGCGGTGGACGCCAGCTCACCCTCCCCCGCGGCCCCGTCGTACAGCCCCATCACGCCCTCGACGACGGCGATGTCACACCCGCGGGCCCCGTGCAGGAAGAGTGGGGCGACCGACTCCGGCCCGCACAGGTACGCGTCGAGGTTGCGCCCCACGCGCCCGGTGGCGAGCGCGTGGTACCCGGGGTCGATGTAGTCCGGCCCGACCTTGTGCGGGGACACGGCGTGCCCCCGCGCGGCGAACGCGGCCATCAACCCCGTGGCGACGGTGGTCTTGCCGCTGCCCGAGGAGGGCGCGGCGACGACCAGCCGGGGGACGGACGAGGACATCACCACTCGATGCCCCTCTGCCCCTTCTGCCCGACGTCCATGGGGTGCTTGACCTTGGACATGTCGGTCACGAGGTCGGCGAGGTCGACGAGCTTCCCGGGCGCGTTCCGCCCGGTGATCACGACATGCTGGGTGCCCGGCCGGTTCCGCAGCACGTCGATCACCTCGTCGGTGTCGACCCACCCCCAGTGCATCGGGTACGCGAACTCGTCGAGCACGTACAGCTGGTACGTCTCCGCGGCCAGGTCCCGCTTGACCTGCTCCCAGCCCTCGCGGGCCTTCTCCTCGTTGTCCATCTGCCGGTCGCGCTGGACCCAGGACCAGCCCTCGCCCATCTTGTGCCAGGCGACGGTCCCACCCTCCCCGGAGTCCCCGAGGACCCGCAGCGCCCGCTCCTCGCCGACCTTCCACTTGGCCGACTTGACGAACTGGAACACCCCGATCGGCCACCCCTGGTTCCAGGCGCGCAGCGCGAGCCCGAAGGCGGCGGTCGACTTGCCCTTGCCGATCCCGGTGTGCACGACCACGAGCGGACGATTACGCCGCTGACGAGTCGTCAGCCCGTCCTCCGGCACCACACTCGGCTGTCCCTGCGGCATTACGCGGCCCTCCTCGAAGTCCCCTGAACATCTCGCACCAGCCCGGCGATGGAGTCCGCCCGCAGCTCGTCCAACGTCACCGCCGTACCGCCCAGTTCACCCGCGAGCTGCCCCGCGAGCCCCAGCCGCACGGGCCCCGACTCGCAGTCCACGACCACCGAGGCGACCCCGTCGGCGGCGAACAGCCGGGCCGCCCGCCCCGCCGTCGCGACCGGCTCGGGCCCCCCGGTGGCCCGCCCGTCCGTCACCACGACGACCAGCGCCCGCCGGGCGGGGTCCCGCAGCCGCTCCACCCGCAGCACGTCGTGCGCCCTGAGCAGCCCGGCGGCGAGCGGCGTGCGCCCACCGGTGGGCAACGACTCCAGCCGGACGGCCGCGGCGTCGACGGACGACGTGGGCGGCAACGCCACCTCGGCGACCGCCCCGCGAAACGTCACGAGCCCCACCTTGTCCCGCCGCTGGTAGGCGTCCAGCAGCAGCGACAGCACGGCCCCCTTCACGGCACTCATCCGCTGCCGGGCCGCCATGGACCCGGAGGCGTCGACCACGAACAGCACGAGGTTCCCCTCACGCCCCTCCCGGGTCGCCTGCCGCAGATCGTCCCGCCGCACGACCAGCCCCGGCCCCGACCGGCCCCGGGCCCGCTGATGCGGCGCCGCCGCCTGCACGGTCGCCGCCAGGTGCAGCTTGGTCAGCGTCCCCCTGGGCCGCCGGGCGCCCGTCGTCCGACCGTGCTCGGTCCGTGCCCGCGAACGCCGCCCGGCGGCACCCTCGCCGATCCCGGGCACGCTCAGCACCTTGGTGCGGAAGGGCTCGGAAGCACGCGCCGCGGCCTGCTCCCGGGAACCCGGGGCCTGGTGCTCCCCGCCCTCACCGGCCTCACCGGCCTCGGGCCGCGCGCCCGCGTCACCGCCCTGCGGCCCCTCGTCGGGCGACGGCTGCCCACCGCCCCCGCCGCCCCCGCCGGGCCCGTCGGGCCCGTCGGGATCGGGATCGGCATCCGGGTCGGTTCCGGGGTCGGTTTCGGGATCGTCGTCCCCGGAGAACTGCTCCAGCGTCTCGTCGAGCCTGTCCTCGTCGAGCCCCGGCGCGTCGAAGGGGTTCCGACGCCGCCGGTGCGGCAGCGCCAGCAGCGCGGCCTGCCGCACGTCCTCGGCCAGCACCTCGGTCCGCCCGGCCCAGGCGGCCAGCGCCGTCGCCGTCCGCGCCATCACGATGTCGGCCCGCATGCCGTCCACCTCGAAGGCCGCACAGGTCGCCGCGATCTGCCGCAGCGCCCCGTCACCCAGCCGCACCCGCGGCAGCAGTGCCCGCGCCGCCACGATCCGCGCCCGCACGGCGGCCTCCTCGTCCGCCCACCGCGCGGCGAAGCCGGCCGGGTCGTCGTCGTAGGCCAGCCGCCGCCGTACGACCTCCACCCGCTGGTCGGGCTCCCGGGAGGCCGCGACCTCGACGGTCAGCCCGAACCGGTCGAGCAGCTGCGGCCGCAGCTCGCCCTCCTCGGGGTTCATGGTGCCGACGAGCAGGAAACGCGCCGCGTGCCGTACGGAGACACCCTCCCGCTCGACGTAGGAGGCGCCCATCGCCGCCGCGTCCAGCAGCAGGTCGACCAGGTGGTCGTGGAGGAGGTTGACCTCGTCGACGTAGAGGATCCCGCGGTGCGCGTCGGCGAGCAGGCCGGGTTCGAAGGCCTTCACGCCCTCGGCGAGCGCCCGCTCGATGTCCAGTGCGCCCACCAGCCGGTCCTCGGAGGCACCGACGGGCAGCTCGACCATCCGCGCGGGCCGCCGGACGCCGGGAGCCGCCTCGTGCGGCCCGTCCGGGCAGGCCGGGTCCGGGGCGGCGGGGTCGCACGAGAAGCGGCACCCGGCGACGACGCCGACCTCCGGCAGCAGCGCGGACAGGGCGCGCACGGCGGTGCTCTTCGCGGTCCCCTTCTCACCGCGGACGAGCACGCCGCCCACGGCCGGGCTCACCGCGTTCAGCAGCAGGGCCAGGCGCAGGTCGTCCTGCCCGACGACGGCCGTGAACGGGAACGGGATGGTCACTGGTCGTCCTCCAAGTCGCCTTCCAGCTCCAGGTAGGTGGCGCGCAGCCGCTCGATCGTGTCGGCGTCCGGCTCGGCCCACAGCCCCCGGTCGGCGGCCTCCAGGAGCCGCTCGGTGATACCCCGCAGTGCCCACGGGTTGGACTTCTTCATGAAGTCCCGGTTCTCCGCGTCGAAGACGTACTCCGCGCTGAGCTTCTCGTACATCCAGTCGTCGACGACGCCGGCCGTGGCGTCGTAGCCGAAGAGGTAGTCGACGGTCGCCGCCATCTCGAAGGCACCCTTGTAGCCGTGCCGCCGCATGGCCGCCATCCAGCGCGGGTTGACCACCCGGGCGCGGAACACCCGGTGGGTCTCCTCGCCGAGCGTGCGGGTCCTCACCTGGTCCGGTACGGCGCTGTCGCCCACGTACGCCTCGGGGTTGGCCCCGGTCAGGTGCCGCACCATGGCGACCATGCCGCCGTGGTACTGGAAGTAGTCGTCGGCGTCGACGAGGTCGTGCTCACGCGTGTCGACGTTCTTCGCGGCCACGGCGATCCGCCGGAACGCGGTCTCCATGTCCCCGCGGGCCGCCCGCCCGTCCAGCCCGCGCCCGTAGGCGTACCCGCCCCACACCGCGTACACCTCGGCGAGGTCGGCGTCCGACCGCCAGTTCCGCGCGTCGATCAACGGCAGCAGCCCGGCGCCGTACGCCCCCGGCTTGGAGCCGAAGATGCGGGCGGTCGCCCGCCGCCGGTCGCCGTGCCCGGCCGCGTCCTCGTCCACGTGCGCCCGGACGAAGTTGAACTCGGCGGGCTCGTCCAGCTCGGCCACCGCCCGCACCGCGTCGTCGATCAGGCCGACGACATGCGGGAACGCGTCCCGGAAGAAGCCGGAGATACGGACCGTGACGTCGACGCGCGGCCGGCCGAGCTCGGCCGGCGGCACGATCTCGAAGCCGGTCACCCGGCGCGAGGCGTCGTCCCACACCGGGCGGCAGCCGAGGAGCGCGAGGATCTCGGCGATGTCGTCGCCCTGCGTCCGCATCGCGGACGTGCCCCACACCGTCAGACCGACGGACTTCGGGTACTCACCGGTGTCCTGGAGGTACCGCTGCACCAGCGAGTCCGCGAGCGACTGCCCGACCTCCCAGCTCAGCCGGGAGGGGATGGCCTTGGGGTCGACGGAGTAGAAGTTCCGTCCGGTCGGGAGCACGTTGACCAGCCCGCGCGTCGGGGAGCCCGACGGGCCGGCCGGGACGTAACCGCCGTCCAGCGCCTTGAGGATGTGCCCGACCTCGTCGGTGGTCCTGGCCAGACGGGGCACGACCTCGGCGCAGGCGAACTCCAGCACCGCTTCGGCGTCCGGGAGTTCCGCGCCGAGGACCTCGCGGACCAGCGGCGTCGCGGACGTGACGTCCCACGCCCGCGCCTCCATCCCCTCCGCGAGCCGCCGGCACAACTGCTCCAGCAGGTCGATCGCGTCGGCGGCCGTACGCGACGGCCCCTCCACCAGATCCGTCAGCTCGACCGGCATCTTCACCGGGGCCCCTGGCTCGGCCAGCAACTCCTTCTCCACCAGCCCGAAATGAGCGGCCAGCGAGGCCCGCAGCCCCGGCAGCGCGTTCGCCTGCCCGCCCCACACCTGCGAGGCCCGCAGCACGGCGAGCACGAGGTTGACCCGGGGCTCACCGACCGGACCGCCGCCCAGGACGTGCAGGCCGTCCCGGATCTGCACGTCCTTGATCTCGCACAGATAGCCGTCGATGTGCATGACGAACTCGTCGAACTCGTCGTCGTCCGGCTGGTCGTCGACATGCAGGTCGTGGTGGAGCTCGGCCGCCTTGACGAGGGTCCAGATCTGCGCCCGCACGGCCGGCGCCTTGGCCGGGTCGAGGTCGGAGACCAGGGCGTACTCGTCGAGCAGCTGCTCCAGCTTGGCCAGGTCGCCGTAGGTGTCCGCGCGCGCCATCGGCGGCACCAGGTGGTCGACGACGGTGGCGTGTCCGCGCCGCTTGGCCTGCGTGCCCTCGCCGGGGTCGTTCACGATGAACGGGTAGACCAGCGGCAGGTCCCCGAGGACGGCGTCCGGGGCGCACCCGCCGCTCAGCCCCAGCCCCTTGCCGGGCAGCCACTCCATCGTGCCGTGCTTGCCCATGTGCACGACGGCGTCCGCGCCGAACGAGTTCTCCAGCCAGCGGTAGGCCGCCAGGTAGTGGTGCGACGGCGGCATGTCCGGGTCGTGGTAGATCGCGATCGGGTTCTCGCCGAAGCCGCGCGGCGGCTGGATCATCACCACGACGTTCCCGAACCGCAGGGATGCGAGCACGATGTCGTCCCCGTCGACGTACAGCGAGCCCGGCGGCTCGCCCCACGCCTCCAGCATGGCCTCCCGCAGCCCGGGATCGAGCGTGTCGAACCAGGCCCGGTAGTCGGCCAGCGGCACCCGCGCCGGCGCGGCGGCCAGCTGGTCCTCCGTCAGCCACTCCACGTCGTGCCCGCCGGCCTCGATGAGCCGGTGGATCAGCTCGTCGCCGTTGTCGGGATACCCCTCGACGAGGTACCCGGCGTCCCGCAGCGCGTCCAGCACCCGCACCGCCGACGCGGGCGTGTCCAGACCCACCGCGTTGCCGACCCGCGAGTGCTTGGTCGGGTACGCGGTGAAGACGAGCGCCACCTTCTTGTCGGCGTTCGCCCGGTGCCTCAGCCGAGCGTGCCGTACGGCGATGCCGGCGACCCGCGCCGCCCGCCCGGGGTCGGCGACGTACACGGGAACGTCGTCCGGTCCCTGCTCCTTGAAGGAGAAGGGGACCGTGATCAGGCGTCCGTCGAACTCCGGGATCGCGACCTGCATCGCCGCGTCCATGGGGGAGAGGGCGGCGTCGGACTCGTCCCAGGCGGCCCGCGACGAGGTCAGGCACAGTCCTTGCAGCACCGGCACGTCGAGGTCGGCGAGCGCCCCGATGTCCCAGGCCTCCTCGTCGCCGCCCGCCGAGGCCTGCGAGGCGTGCGTGCCGCCGGCGGCGAGGACGGTGGCGACGAGCGTGTCGGCGCGCCCGAGGATCTCGTACAGTCCGGGCTCCGCACCCCGCAGCGAACCGCAGAAGACGGGAAGGGCGTTGGCGCCCTGCGCCTCGACGGCGTCGCACAGCGTGTCCACGAAGGCGGTGTTGCCGCTCAGCTCGTGCGCCCGGTAGAAGAGCACCCCGACGGTCGGCCGGCCCTCGACGTGGTCGCGCTCCCCGTGCACCCCGTACTCGGGCATCTTCCGCGGCTCGACGAACCCCTCGCCCGTCAGCAGCACGGTGTCCGACAGGAACCGCGCCAGCTCGGTCAGGTTGGCCGGCCCGCCCTCCACGAGGTACTTCAGGGCCTCCGCCACGACACCGGCCGGCACCGACGACTCGGCCATCAACTCCGCGTCCGGGACGGCCTCCCCGCCCAGCAGCACGGTCGGCACACCGGACGCCCTGAGCGCGGCGAGCCCGTCCTCCCAGGCCCGCTTGCCGCCCAGCAGCCGTACGACGGCGATGTCGGCGCCCTCGATCAGACCGGGGAGGTCCCGCTCCACGTCCACCCGGGTCGGGTTGCCGATCCGGTAGGAGGCACCGGAGGCGGCCCGGGCCGCCAGCAGATCGGTGTCGGCGGTCGACAACAACAACACTGTGCTCATGCGGGTGCTCCCGGTGGGATGAAAGGCAGTCCTTGCGGCGCGCCCGACTCGATGAGCCGCCAGAGCGCGTCCGTGTCCGCGTGCTGTTCGATCAGGTCGCCGAGCCGGTCGAGCTGCTCCTCGCGCAGCGCGGCGAACGAGGTGTCGGGCGCCGGCACGAAACGACGGCCCGCGGCGGCCGCCACCTCGCGCAGGAACGCCCGCCGGAAACCGTCCGACTCCAGCGAACCGTGCCAGTGCGTGCCCCAGGTCTGCCCGACCCGGCAGCCGTCCAGGCTCCGTCCCCCGCCATCGGAGATGAACGCCTCTCCGCCGGTCACCTCGGCGACCCCGTGGTGGATCTCGTACCCCTCGACGCGCTCCCCGAGGGCCTCGCCCACCGGACGCGTCAGGGTCTTCTCCCGCGCGAACCGCACCCGCACGGGCAGGATCCCGAGCCCGTCGACATGCCCGCGACGGCTCTCGACCTCGTCCTCGATGTGCTCACCCAGCATCTGGAAGCCCCCGCAGACGCCGAGCACGGGCCGCCCCTCGGCAGCCCTGCGGACGATCGCCCCGGCCAGTCCGCGCTCCCGCAGCCACTCCAGCGCCCGCACGGTCCCCCGGGTCCCCGGGACGACGACGAGGTCGGCGTCGGCCAGTTCCTCCGGCCGGTCCACGAACCGCACCACGACACCCGGTTCGGCGGCCAGCGCGTCGACGTCGGTGAAGTTGGACATGAGCGGGACCGCGCACACGGCGACCCGCAGCACGTCCTCGCCCACGGGCGGCGCGACGGTGGACTCCCGCACCGTGCCCCGCAAGGACACGCGCAGCCCGTCCTCCTCGTCGATCCCGAGCCCGTGCCGGAACGGCAGCACGCCATACGTCCGCCGCCCGGTGAGCCCGTGCAGCATGTCGAGCCCGGGCTCCAGGAGGGAGACGTCACCCCGGAACTTGTTGACGAGATACCCGGCGACGAGCGCCTGGTCCTCGGGCGAGAGCAGGGCGACGGTCCCGAAGAAGGAGGCGAAGACGCCGCCGCGGTCGATGTCGCCGACCACCAGCACGGGCAGCCCGGCGTTCCGGGCGATCCCCATGTTCACGATGTCGGTCCGCCGCAGGTTGATCTCGGCCGGACTGCCCGCCCCCTCACAGATCACCGCGTCATACGTGCCCCGCAACTCGGCGAGACACTCCAGCACGGTCCCCAGCAGTTTCTGCTGCCGCCCTCCGTGATACCCCCGCGCACTGAGCTCCCCCACGGGCTTGCCGAGCAGCACGACCTGACTGCTCTGCTCGCCACCGGGCTTGAGCAGCACGGGATTCATCAGCGCGGTCGGCTCCACCCGGCACGCCTGGGCCTGCATGGCCTGGGCCCGCCCGATCTCCGCCCCCTCCCGCGTCACGAAGGAGTTCAGCGACATGTTCTGCGCCTTGAAGGGCGCGACCTTGACCCCCTGCCGCACCAGCCACCGGCAGATCCCGGCGGTGACGACACTCTTGCCGGCATCGGAGGTGGTGCCGGCGACGAGGAGACCCCCGCTCATGACGTACGCCCCTTCGCTTTCGTGGCGATGGCGCGCGCGGCGACCGTGACGCCGAGCGCGAGCAGGCCGACGCGGCGGGACAGCCGCGCGGCGCGTTCGATGTCGTGGGGGACGACGGGCCGTCCCGCCGCCCCGTTGAGCACGGGCCGGTGCTCGACCCGGCCGCCGTAGGAGAGCGTCCCGCCCAGCCGTACCCCGAGGGCGCCCGCGAAGGAAGCCTCGACCGGACCGGCGTTGGGACTGGGATGCTCGCGCGCGTCGGCCCGCCAGGCCCGTACGGCCCCCCGCGGATCGTCCCCCGCCACGGCGGCGAGTACGGCCGTCAGCCGCGCCCCCGGCCATCCGGCGAGGTCGTCGAGCCGCGCCGACGCCCACCCGTACCGCCGGTGACGCGGCGACCTGTGCCCGACCATGGCGTCGAGGGTGTTGACGGCCCGGAACCCGAGCAGCCCCGGCACACCGCCCACGGCCCCCCACACCAGCGCCCCCACGACGGCGTCGGACGTGTTCTCGGCCACGGACTCGACCACGGCCCGGGCGATCCCGTCCGCGTCGAGCGCCTGCGGATCCCGCCCGCACAGATGCGGCAGCCGCGCCCGCGCGCCCTCGACGTCCCCCGCTTCGAGGGCCCGCCCGATGGCCCGGGCCTCCCGCCCGAGGGAGGTCCCCCCGACGACGGCCCAGGTGGCGGCGGCGGTGAGGGCGACGGAGCCGGCGGTGGAGGACCGTACGGCGCGCGCGGCGACGGCTCCCAGAGCGACGGCCCCGCCGGCGCACACGACGGTGTGCAGCGCGCCCCACCCGCGGTGGTCCCGCCACAGCACCCGCTCGACGCCGGCCGCGGCCCGCCCGAACACGGCGACCGGATGTCCCCGGCGGGGATCGCCGAGGAGCAGGTCTGCCAGGAGGCCGGCGGCGGCACCGTACGCGTGAACGCGATCGGCACCCATCGGCTCAGCCGACCGCGGAGTCGGACGACGACAGGGTGCTGAACCTCGAACGGCAGCCGAGCATGGCGAATATGTCCTCACTCAGGGTGTCCACGCCCTGGTTCGACGAGACCGACGACGAGAGTTCCTGGCTCCCGGGGCTACCTACCCCGGTGACAGTGGCGGGACCGCGCCGGACTCACACCGGCTTCCTCTCCTGTCGCCGTACATGGCTCCGGCAGTCCACCACGGGCCCGGAAGGGCCGTCAACTTGCTGTTGACCTGCACGGGGAGAGTGTGCACAACCCCACACCGCCGGCACGGCGGGTGGACCGGTGGGAGCCGGTCGGCCGGTTTCCTCTTCACCCGGGTGGTCTTGACGAACCCGGCTTGCGACGGTCCGCCGCGAACACCCGCGATACCCGGTAAGCCCCGTACGGGGCGGGACGGGTGGAGAGGGGAGTCCCTGTGGCGTACGTGGGCGACGTGCTGCTGGACGACGGGCAGATCGTGCTGCTGGGGGTGGCCGGGGACGGCCCGGCGGGCGTCGTCGAGGGGCGCCGGCCGGCCGGGTGGGGCCACCGACCGACCTGACCGGCCGTTACGTCACGTCGGACGGCAGCGAATCCTGCCGCTGTCGGACATCGACTGCGCGCGGCAGCGTCGGGGATCCGCACGCGTGTGTCACGGCGGTGGGCGGTCTCGGCCGTGCGGATCAGGTGTTCGTGCCGCCTTCGCGGACCCCACCCGCCGGACGTACGGGAGTTCCTGGCCGCCGAGTCGCTCGACATCCCCCCGGGCGCGGACATGACTCCGCCCTGCCCGAGACCCCGTGAGGGGCCGGACAGGGCGGATCGAGCGGGCCGAACGTCAGACCACGATCAGCGAGATCCCGTACGCCACCGCCGCCGCGCACGCCGCGAAGCACACGTACGCGCCGGTGACCGCGAGCGCGGCGGAGTCGCCCTGGGCCGCGGCTCGTTCGCGGCGGGAGAGGCCGGTGATGCCGAGGGTGAACAGGCCCACCAGGGCCACCGTGACCACGAGGCTGACGCCGAAGACGGAGCCGAGAGCCGCCCAGTCGATCTTCATGATGCTTCTCTTCCTTCGTACCGGGGGGCGGGGCTCAGACGGTGGTGGTGGCGGCCGACGGAGCCGACTCGCTCGTGGGGGCCGGGATCGTGGCCGTCAGGTCCTCGGTCACCGTGCCCGTGGGGGGCGGGGTCACCGCGGCGATCGCCGCGGTCACCACGCCGGCCGGCTCCTCGGAGTGGTTGACGTTGGTGTGGTCGATGACCTCACGGCGGGAGATCTTCCAGATCGCGGCGCTGGAGGCGACGAGGAAGACCGCGACGACCGCCGTGCCCCAGTCGCCGAAGCCGGTCACGTACTCGGCGATCGCGCCGACCAGGGCCGCGGCCGGCAGGGTCAGGCCCCACGCCACGAACATCCGGGTCGCCGTCGACCAGCGGACCACGCCGCCCTTGCGGCCGAGACCCGCGCCCATCACCGCACCGGAGACCGAGTGCGTGGTGGAGAGGGAGAAGCCGAGGTGGGAGGAGGCGAGGATGACGGTGGCCGCGCTGGTCTGGGCGGCGAAGCCCTGCTGCGGCTGGAGGTCGGTCAGGCCCTTGCCCATGGTGCGGATGATGCGCCAGCCACCGAGGTAGGTGCCGAGCGCGATCGCGACGCCCGCGGAGAGGATGACCCACATGGGCGGGTCGGAGTCGGGGGCGACGGCGCCGCCGGCGACCAGGGCGAGGGTGATGATGCCCATCGTCTTCTGCGCGTCGTTCGTGCCGTGGGCGAGGGAGACCAGGCCGGCCGAGGCGATCTGGCCCGCGCGGTAGCCCTTCTCCGACGCCTTGCCGTCGGCCTTCTTGCCGAGCGTGTACGTCAGGCGCGCCGCGAGCATCGCGGCGATGCCGGCGACCAGCGGGGCCGCGATCGCCGGGATGAGGACCTTGGTGACGAGCACGTCGCCGTGGACCGCGCCGACGCCCGCCGAGGCGATGGTGGCACCGATCAGACCGCCCATGAGGGCGTGCGAGGAGCTGGACGGCAGGCCCACGAGCCAGGTCAACAGGTTCCAGAGGATCGCGCCGACCAGAGCGGCGAAGATGACCTCGGGACGTATGCCGGTCTCGTCGACGAGACCCTTGGAGATCGTGTTCGCGACCTCCACGGAGAGGAAGGCACCCACAAGGTTCAGCACGGCGGACATGGCCACCGCGACCTTGGGCTTGAGCGCACCGGTCGAGATGGTCGTGGCCATCGCGTTGGCGGTGTCGTGGAAACCGTTCGTGAAATCGAACGCGAGTGCGGTTACCACCACAATCGCGAGGATCAGCGAGAAGCTTTCCATTTACCCAGGCAATCGTTCGAGGTCATTGGTTGATTGAACGTAGGTAACCTGAGTGAACGGAAGGTGAACTGGGGCAGGCTTCGCGGTGACCGTGAGGGCTGCTTTCCACCGGGCCCGGCCCCACGGCCCGTGCGCCGCACGGCTAGGAGCCCCTGGCGAACCTCTCCAGCCGGTCCGCGGAGCCGTTGAAGAGATTCTGGTCACCCGGCAGGCTGCCCCCGTTGTCGTACTGCCAGAACGTCCACGACGACCACCCGGCCGGCAGTGGCCCCACGTCCGGCGCCCCGTAGCGGGCGATCCACAGCGGGTGGTCCGCGGCGAAGGCGCGGCTGCCGCCCGTGCAGGTGCTCCACCAGTGGGTGGTCGTGTAGATCACCGGACGCCGGCCCGTGAGCCGCCGCACCTCGTCGCTGAACGCACGGATCCAGGCGACCATCGCCGCCTTGCTCAGGCCGTAGCACTTCCGCTCCCCGTCGTACGGGTTGTATTCGATGTCCAGCGCGGGCGGCAGCGTCCGGCCGTCCGGGCTCCAGTCGCCTCCGTTGCGCACGAAGTGCGCGGCCTGCGCCGTGCCCGAGCCCCTGTCCGGCAGGGCGAAGTGGTACGCGCCGCGGATCAGTCCGACGGACCGGGCGCCGTCGTACTGCCGGCGGAAGTAGGGGTTGCGGTAGGTGGTGGACTCGGTCGCCTTGACGTACACGAATCCGGCCCCCTCCGCCTTCGCCCGCGGCCAGTCGACGTGCTTCTGGTGCGACGAGACGTCGTGCCCCTTCGGCGGTCCCGCCGCCGCGGCGGGCGGCGCGACGAGCGCGATCACGCAGGCCGACAGGGCCGCGGCCACGAGGGCGCGACGACGACGGGACGGTGGCTGAACGCGGGCCATGGTTTCCCCCGATGACGGCGGTGTGCGGCAAACCCTCCAGAGGCTAGAAGAAGATCCCCTCATACCGGTGGATATCGGACCGATCGCCGAGGGGTGGCGATACGGGCGTCACATCACTCCTCGCAGCACCGGCTGCCGGCCCGAATACCGGCGGACCGCAGCGGCGCCCGCCACCTCCTGGCAGGATCACCGCATGGCTGAGCAGCGACGCGACCAGCGAGACCCCGGCGAGGACCGCACACCGAGCGCGGAGGAGACGAGGGCCTGGGAGGCCCTCGTGGTGACGGCCCGCCGCACCGTCGCCGACGGACTGGTCGTCGGCACCTCCGGCAACGTCTCGGTCCGGGTCGGCGACACCGTCCTGGTCACACCGTCCGGCGTGCCCTACGACCGCCTCGCACCGCACGACATCACCGGCGTCGGCCTCGACGGCCGGCAGGTGCTCGGCACCCTCGTCCCGACCAGCGAACTGCCCATGCACCTCGCCGTCTACCGCGCCACCGACGCCCGCGCCGTCGTCCACACCCACGCCGTGCACGCCACGGCCGTCTCCACCCTCGTGACCGAGCTCCCGTCCGTCCACTACATGACCAGCGCCCTCGGCGGCCCCGTCCGGGTCGCCCCCTACGCGACCTACGGCACCCAGGAGCTGGCCGAGAACACGCTCCACGCCCTCACCGACCGCACCGGCTGCCTCCTCCAGAACCACGGCACCCTCACCTACGGCACCACCCTCGACCAGGCCTACGACCGCACCGCGCAACTGGAGTGGATGTGCCGGCTGTGGCTGACGGCGTCGTCGGTACCGGGCCGCACACCGACCCTCCTGACGGACGACCAGGTGGCGGAGGCGGGCGAGCGGATGCGCGGCTACGGCCAGAAGGGATGAGCCACCACTGGCCGGTGACAGGATCGGCCAGGACACTGGACGGGTGCGCACTGTCACCGCGACGGCCGCCGCCGTCACCGCAGCCCTGGCCGCCGGCGCCGCCAGTGTCGCCGTCGGCCGGTTCGCCAGCGACGCCGCGCTCAAGGCGCCGCCCGGCCGGCCCCTGCCCACCGAACCCCGGCTCACCGTGCACGGCACCGCCGCCGGCCAGATCACCCTCACCCGCGACCTGGCGGCCCTGCGCCCCGGCACCTACGGCCTCTCCGGCAACGGCTCGCACGCGGTCGTCGGCCCCGTCCTGGCCACCGCGCCCCACGCCGTCGACACCGTCGTACGCCGCCTGGAACGCGTCACCCACGGCACGCTGAGTCCCGGCGACGAGGTGTGGTTCACCCCGAACCTGCACGTCGGCGACCCGACCAGTGCCCTCGGCCTCGACCACACCGACGTCGACATCCCCGGCGAGCTCGGCCCGCTGCCCGCCTGGGTCGTCCCCGGCGCCCGCCGCACCTGGGTGATCGCCGTGCACGGCCTGGGCACCACCCGCGAACACGCCCTGAACCTCGTCGGCTTCCTGCACCGCCGCCGCTTCCCGGTGCTCGCCCCCGCCTACCGCGGCGACCTCGGCGCGCCCCGCCCCCCGGACGGTCTGAGCCATCTCGGCGAGAGCGAGTGGCGCGACGTGGACGCGGCGATGCGGTACGCCGTCCGCAACGGCGCCGAACGCCTGGTCCTGCTCGGCTGGTCCACCGGCGCCACCATGGCCCTGCGCGCCGCCGCCCGCTCGGGGCTGCGCGACCTCGTCTCCGGGCTCGTCCTGGACTCCCCGGTCCTCGACTGGCAGGCGACCCTGCGCGCCCTCGCCGCCGCCCGCCACACCCCGGGCGTGCTGCTGCCCCTGGCCGTCCGCGCCGCCCAGGGCCGCACGGGCCTGCGCACCGGTCGCCCCGACGAGGCCACGGACCCGTCCCGCCTGCGCGTCCCGACCCTGGTCTTCCACGGCCCCGACGACACGGTCGCCCCCTGGTCGGCCACCCGCCACTTCGCCGACCAACGCCCCGACCTGATCACCCTCCGCCCCGTCCCCCAAGCCCCCCACGCAGCCATGTGGAACGCCGACCCCGCCGTCTACGAGGAAGCCCTGCGCCGCTTCCTGATCCCGCTGATGTGAGCCAAGCCAACGCCACGCTCCCACCCCCACCGCACCCCGAGCGGTCCGCACCCACGCGCACCCGCACCCGGGCAGTCGGGACCACCGCGCTCCCGCGCTCGCCCGACGGCGGGAGTGGGTCGTGGCGGTGCGGCGCAGCCCCACGCACCCGCCACCCGGGGCGGTCGGGACCCCCGTGCTCCCGCGCTCGCCCGACGGCGGGAGTGGGTGGCGGCGATGTGGCGTAGCCCGACGCACCCGCCACCCGGGGCGGTCGGGGCCGCCACGCTCCCGCGCTCGCCCGACGGCGGGAGTGGGTGGCGGCGGTGCGGCGCAGCCCGTCGCTCAGCGCTGCACAGCCAAGCTCCACTGTCACCAACAGGCAGCCGTACGCCCAACCGGCGACGGGCTCGCCGCACCGCCACGATCCCGACCCACCCACCACCCGCAGGCGCCACCCCGGGCCACGTGCCCCGAGAGACCCGGATGGTTCCGTTTAAGCCCGTACCACTGGCCGGATCACACCTCCCCACCCCTTTCCGCCCCCCATGCCTTGGCCAGTCCCTCAGCCCGTCGTGACGTTCCGTTTGGGTTTTCGGACCGTCAACCGGAAGACTGCACCCGTGACGTCCCGTATCCCGCGCGACTCCAGGCTTCGACTCGTCCGCCCGCGACCCCTGGCCGCCGCCCCCTCAGCTGTGAACCAGCGGCGCCCGCGCCGCCCCGCGCCCCGCCCACCGGAGGGCACCCCGGCCCCGGCAGAGCTGGCCAGAATGGCGCGCTCAGGTCTCGCCGACGCCGCCCGCCTCGCCCGCTGGGCCGACGCCGCCCTCGGCCCCGGCCGCAACGGGGCGACCGACGACGGCAAGGCCACCCTCTCGGACGCGACCGCCGAACGGGCGGCGGGCGACCTCGGTCTGACCCCGGCTCAGGTTCGCGCCGACTGGGACACCGCGCGCCTCGCCGGCCTCGTCGAGGTGCACGGCGACAGTGCCCGCCCCGGCTGGCGCCTGCGCGCCTGGGACCGCGACGACAGCGCCGTACTGCGCGGCTGGGTCGCCCTCTTCGACGCCTGGTCGCTCGCCACCCCGGAACCCGCCGACCAGGAGGCCGCCGCCGTCGCCGAGGTCGTCTCGGCCATGCCGCAGGTGCTCTCCTTCCTCCAGCTGTCCGCCGGCCCCGTCCCCGTGGACCAGCTCCTGGACCTCCTGCGCCAGCGCGTCATCGAACTGCGCACCGAGCGCTGCGAGGTCTCCTACGGCCCCGAGCCCGTACCCACGAACCCCGAGGCCGTCACCACGAGCCCCGAGACCCCGGCCACCGCCCCGCCCCCGCCCCTCCCCCCGCGCCCGGCCCCCTCCGCCGACGCCGATCCGGCGGAGCCCGCCCAGGCCTCCGAACTCGCCCCCCTCCTCGACTGGGCCCTGCACGCCCTCGCCTCCGTGGGCGCCCTCACCTACGGCGACGGCCAGGCGACGCTCACCCCGCTCGGCAACTGGGCGGTCTGGGTCAAGCTGGAACAGATCTGCGTCGCCGCGCAGAGTCCCGCCGGCAACATCGAGGTCGCCGCCGAGGAGATGCTCCGCGGCTGCGCCCAGCTCCGTCCGAACGCCGCCCGCGCCGAGTACCGGGCCTGGCTCGCCGCCCGCCCCGTCGGCAGCGCCGTCACCGAGCTGCTGTCGGCCGCCCGCGGCGAGGACGCCCTGCTGCGCGGCCTGGCCTTCGAGGCGCTGCGCGTCGTCGGCGCCCCCGCCGAGCCCGACGTCCGCGCCGTCGTCGAGGAGCCGGCCCTGAGGCCGTACGCGCTGCTGTGGCTGGCCGAGCACGACGGTGTGGACCCCGAGGACGCGCACGAGGTGCTGACCCGGGAGGAGGCCACCTGGCTGTGGGTCGACACCGCCGCGGCCGTCGCCGACCACGGCGAGGCGCCGATGCTGGTGCGGCACCTGGAGTCCGCGCTGCAGCCGACCGTCCCCGCGCTGCTGAACGAGGTGCGTGCCGTCGGACATCCGCGCACGGTGCAGGTCCTGGTCGCGCTCGCCGCCGCACACCCCGACCCGGCCCTGGCCAAGGCCGTCCGCCGGGCCGCCTTCCAGGTCCACACCGGGGGCAACTGACCCCCGGGCAGCCGTCAGCCCTGTATCTCGGGCGCGTAGGTGCCGAAGCTCCAGATGTTGCCCTCGGCGTCCCGGGCCATGTAGTCCCGGGAACCGTAGTCCTGGTCCGTCGGGGGCATCAGGATCTCCGCGCCGTGCTCCACGGCCCGCCGGTGGTGGGCGTCGACGTCGTCCACCACGACGTACACCCCGGTCGGGCCCGCGTCCTTCATGACGGTGTCGAAGACACCGCCGCGGCCCTTCGAGCCCAGCATCACCGCGCCGTTGCCCTGCACCAGCTCGGCGTGCAGCACGGAGCCGTTCTCCCCCTCGTACACGGACAGCTCGGTGAACCCGAAGGCCTCCGTGAGCTGCCGGATCGCCGCCTTCGCGTCCCGGTACAGCACCGTCGGGTAGATGCTCGGACGCCCACCGCTCGTCCCCGCCATGCCGATCACTCCCTTGTGATCCCCGCCGGAACCCTGGTGATTCCCGCCGGAAATGTCATCCGCTGCCCAGTCTGGCAGCCACCACTGACAACGCCCCTCGCGCAGAGTCACGACGGGGCACGGGAAGATCGAACACCCGAACGCAGAAAAAGTGGTTGCACGGCACCGTTAGACTGGCCCCCATGGCCATTCTCCTCGCGCATTAGACGGCGGGAACGTCCTCAGCCGCCCTTCCCGCCACCCACCCGCTCTGGAGTCTGTCCGTGATCTCCGCCTCCGGCATCGAGCTGCGCGCCGGTGCCCGCATCCTCATCGAGAACGCCTCCTTCCGTGTCGCCAAGGGCGACCGCATCGGCCTGGTCGGCCGCAACGGCGCCGGCAAGACGACGCTGACCAAGGTCCTGGCCGGCGAGGGCATCCCGGCCGGCGGCACCGTCACCCGTTCCGGCGAGGTCGGCTACCTCCCGCAGGACCCCCGTACCGGCGACCTCGACGTCCTCGCCCGCGACCGCATCCTCTCCGCGCGCGGCCTGGACACCCTGATCCGCAAGATGCGCGACAACGAACAGCGGATCGCCAACGGCCAGGGCGCCACCCGCGAGAAGGCCCTCAAGCAGTACGAGCGCCAGGAGACGGAGTTCCTCACCAAGGGCGGGTACGCCGCCGAGGCCGAGGCCGCCACCATCGCCGCCGCGCTCAACCTGCCCGACCGCGTCCTCGGCCAGCCGCTGCACACGCTCTCCGGCGGTCAGCGCCGCCGTGTCGAGCTGGCCCGCATCCTGTTCTCGGACGCGGACACCCTGCTGCTGGACGAGCCGACGAACCACCTCGACGCCGACTCGATCATCTGGCTGCGGGACTACCTCAAGACCTACCGCGGCGGCTTCATCGTCATCTCCCACGACGTCGACCTGGTCGAGACGGTCGTCAACAAGGTGTTCTACCTGGACGCCAACCGCTCCCAGATCGACGTCTACAACATGGGCTGGAAGCTGTACCAGCAGCAGCGCGAGGCCGACGAGAAGCGCCGCAAGCGCGAGCGCGCCAACGCCGAGAAGAAGGCCGCGGCCCTGCATTCGCAGGCCGACAAGATGCGCGCCAAGGCCACCAAGACGGTCGCCGCGCAGAACATGGCCCGCCGCGCCGACAAGCTGCTCTCCGGCCTGGAGGCGGTCCGCCAGTCCGACAAGGTGGCCAAGCTCCGCTTCCCCGAGCCCGCGCCCTGCGGCAAGACCCCGCTGATGGCCGAGGGCCTGTCGAAGTCGTACGGCTCGCTGGAGATCTTCACCGACGTCGACCTGGCCATCGACAAGGGCTCCCGGGTCGTCATCCTCGGCCTCAACGGCGCCGGCAAGACCACCCTGCTGCGGCTGCTCGGCGGGGTGGAGAAGCCCGACACCGGCCGGGTCGTCCCCGGCCACGGCCTCAAGCTCGGCTACTACGCCCAGGAGCACGAGACCCTCGACCCGGACCGCACGGTCCTGGAGAACATGCGCTCCGCGGCCCCCGACATGGACCTCGTGGAGGTCCGCAAGGTGCTCGGCTCGTTCCTGTTCTCCGGCGACGACGTCGACAAGCCCGCCGGTGTCCTGTCCGGCGGCGAGAAGACCCGTCTCGCCCTGGCCACCCTGGTCGTCTCCTCGGCCAACGTGCTGCTGCTCGACGAGCCCACCAACAACCTCGACCCCGCCAGCCGTGAGGAGATCCTCGGCGCGCTGCGCACCTACAAGGGCGCGGTGGTCCTCGTCACCCACGACGAGGGAGCCGTCGAGGCGCTCCAGCCCGAGCGGATCATCCTGCTCCCCGACGGCGTCGAGGACCTGTGGGGCTCCGACTACGCGGATCTCGTCGCCCTGGCTTGATCGAATGAGTGATCCACGGCGTATGGATCATTCGGCCTACTGGTGATCCATCATCTGTGTGAGATCTCCTCGTATCGAGGTGTGTCCTACATCGATTTCGCGGCCGATCCCTTTGTCGACAAGGGGTCGGCCGTTGTGCGTCCCTGACCTGGCACTTCACGAAAGAACCCGTTCGGCCGTACGAACGCCACCGCATGGAATGACAGGTTCCGTTTGTGGGGGCGCGCTCCTGTCGTCAAAACCCTGTCGCACGGACCTTGCCGAATGGGTGGCCATCACGCCCCGGAGGGGTGATCATGAGGAGACCAGAGCGCACTTCCCATGAGGAGGCACGGGTGGCCGAGACTCTGAAGAAGGGCAGCCGGGTGACCGGCGCCGCGCGCGACAAGCTCGCGGCAGACCTGAAGAAGAAGTACGACTCCGGTGCGAGCATCCGGGCACTGGCCGAGGAAACCGGCCGCTCGTATGGCTTCGTACACCGGATGCTCAGCGAGTCGGGCGTCACGCTCCGTGGGCGTGGTGGCGCGACGCGGGGCAAGAAGGCCGCCTCGTCCTGATTCCGGGCGGCTCACCGGCTTCGATGGTGGCCACCCGGTTGATCTCCCCCCGGGGCCCTTGAAGGGGCCCGGGGGATCCCCAGATCGGCCGGGTGGTTACTGTGCAGTCACTTAGCAACGCTCCCAGCATCGCTCTGCTGACCGCACTCATCGGAGGCGCCCCATGGCTTCGCCCGACCGGGAACTCGCTCCCCTGCTCGACAAGGACGGCGTACGGCTCACCGTCGACGACACGCTCGCCACGGTGACGTTGACCAACCCGGCCAAGCGCAACGCGCAGAGCCCCGCCATGTGGCGCGCGCTCGCCGAAGCCGGGCGGCAACTGCCGGGCTCCGTCCGTGTGGTCGTGCTGCGCGGCGAGGGCAAGTCCTTCTCCGCCGGCCTCGACCGGCAGATGTTCACGCCCGAGGGGATCGAGGGCGAACCCTCCTTCATCGACCTCGCGCGCAGTGGCGACGCCGAACTCGACGCCGCCATCGCCGAGTTCCAGGAGGGCTTCACCTGGTGGCGACGGAACGACCTCGTGTCCATCGCCGCCGTCCAGGGCCACGCCATCGGTGCGGGCTTCCAGCTCGCGCTCGCCTGTGACCTGCGCGTCGTCGCCGACGATGTGCAGTTCGCCATGCGCGAGACCGGCCTCGGCCTCGTACCGGACCTCACCGGCACGCACCCCCTCGTCTCCCTGGTCGGCTACGGCCGCGCCGTCGAGATCTGCCTGACCGGCCGTTTCGTGCACGCCGAGGAGGCGGTGAGCTGCGGGCTCGCCAACGTCGCCGTGCCCGCGGCCGAGTTGGACGCCACGGTCCGTGAACTGGCCGCGGCGATCCTCGCCGCGCCCCGGGACGCCGTCGTCGAGACCAAGGCGCTGCTGCGCGGCGCGGGCGACCGTGCCTACGACGAGCAGCGGGCCGCCGAGCGCGCCGCCCAGGCCCGACGCCTGCGCGACCTCGCCGGCATGGGCGAATGACAGCGCTGACCGAGGCTCGCCCGAACACGGCGCATGAAGCGCGGCGTCCGAGGCACGGCGCATCCACACGCGGCGCATGACACGCGGTGCCTGAGACGGCGGTGCCTGGGCGCTCAGCCCGCCGCCGTCACCAGCACCGCCACCGTCGGCTGATCCCGCAACGCCTCCGACACCACGGCGCGGACCGCCCGGGCCACGTCCAGCGCCCGGTGGCCCGCGCCCACCGCGATCTCGACGCGCACGTGCCGACGCGGCAGGGCGGCGCTCCCGTCCTGCCGCTCCTCGACACGGACCGCCCGCCCGAGCACATCGGTCAGCCCCGTGACCCCCGGCACGGAGAGAGCCGCCGAGGCCACCCGCCCCTCGTCCCCCTCCGGCACCACCCCGGACGACCGCGGAGCCCGCACCTCCTGCGGCGCCTCTTCCTCGGCGCCTTCCTCCAGGAGCGAGGTCACCCGCAGAT
Source organism: Streptomyces sp. NPDC014995 (assembly GCF_043080745.1). Lineage (NCBI taxonomy): Bacteria > Bacillati > Actinomycetota > Actinomycetes > Kitasatosporales > Streptomycetaceae > Streptomyces > Streptomyces sp. NPDC014995. The sequence goes on along the minus strand of NZ_JBIBVX010000001.1, from coordinate 62,606 downwards.
CCACCTCCGCCACCACCAGCCCCAGCCGCTCCGCGGCGGCCGTCGCCAGGGCCGTCCGCAGCCGCGCCGCCGTCGTCGGCAGCGGTTCGGACGCCCCCGCCGCGAAGTCCGCCGTCACCCGGAGGGGCCCCGGCGGCAGAGCGCTCGGCGGAGGCGGTACGACCGGCTCGTACCCGCCGCCGGGATCGGCCACCGCGATCCGCAGCGGGCCCAGGCGCACGTCCGGTAGCCCCCGCGCCGCCCGCCGCAGCACCGCCTCCGCCGCATCCTCCGCGATCCACGCGCCGTCCCGCGGCCCGCCCAGCGGCAGCAGCCTGCCCAGACCCAGTTGCTCCCGCACCGTACGCGTCCATCTCTCCGCCGTCATTCCTCCAGCCTGCCGCATCCCAGAGCGAGGATGCGCCTCGGCGCTTACGGTGGTCGAAGGAGGACGACCGAAAAGGACGTACGGCGATGAGCGAGACAACGGAGCAGAACCGGACGCAGACCCCCGACAGCGGCTCCGAGGCCGTGCAGACCCGCAAGGCCACCCGGCGTGGCGGCGGAGACCCTGCATCCCGCGGGCGCACCACGATCGCCGACGGAGTCGTGGAGAAGATCGCCGGACTGGCGGCACGGGACGTCATGGGCGTCCATGCGATGGGCAGCGGCATCAGCCGCACGTTCGGCGCCGTGCGGGACCGGGTGCCCGGCGGGGCCAAGTCGGTGACACGTGGCGTCAAGGCAGAGGTCGGCGAGGTGCAGACCGCGCTCGACCTCGAGATCGTCGTCGACTACGGAGTGTCGATCATCGACGTCTCGCGGGAGGTGCGCGAGAACGTCATCGCGGCCGTGGAGCGGATGACCGGCCTCGAGGTGGTCGAGGTCAACATCGCGGTGAGCGACGTCAAGCTGCCCGAGGAAGAGGACGAGGAGCCGGAGTCCCGGCTCCAGTGACGCGTCGGCAACCGGGCGACCGGACCGCTGAGGGGAGTACACCTTGAACATGGCCGTGGTCGGCATGATCGCCGGCATGGCACTGGGATTCGCCGGATACTTCGGCGGGTTCGGGGCCTTCGTGCTGGTGGCGGCCCTGGGCGCCATCGGCTTCGTCGTCGGCCGGTTCCTCGAGGGGGACCTGGATCTCGGCGACTTCTTCCGTACGCGTGACAACCGGCGCCGGTGACGTCCGTGAGCGAGGGGACCGGCGCGCCAGGCACCCGCCCGACCGCGGTCCCGGCGGGCGAGCGGGGCGCGACCCGGATCGCCGACCGGGTCGTGGCGAAGATCGCCGCGCAGGCGGCACGCGAGGCGGTCGGGCCGCTGCCGCCCGCCGCCGCCCACCCGCACGCCACCGTCGTCGTCCACCCCCACGCCCGGCTTCCCTCGAGCGGCGGGACCCCCGTCGAAGCCGCCCACATCAGCGTGCATCTGGAACTCGACTACCCGACCGACATCGGCCCGCGCTGCCACGCGGTGCGTCGTCATGTCACCGAGCGGGTAGGCGCGTTGGTGGGAATGGAGGTGCCGGAAGTCGCGGTCCGGGTCGAACGGCTGCACCTGACGGCGGCACACGGCGTGGCACACGGGAGGACGCGATGAGCGAGCCCCGGAGCTCCGAGGGCACCACACAGCACCTGCCGGTCCTGGAGAAGATCCCCGAGGACGTACCGGAGACCCCGGCCGCCCCCGTGGCGAGGAGCGGCCGGTTCTGGTCGGCGCGCCGCGTCCCGGCGACCGTCGTCGCGCTCCCGCTGCTGGGCCTGGCGGGCGCCTTCCTCTACGACATCGCCGCGGTCCGCCTCGACCGGCCGGCCCTGCACGTGCGCCGCGAGCTGGCCCGGCAGCTCGCCGAACGGCCTCTGGACGACATCTGGGTGCTCGTCGGCGCGGGCGTCACCGCCGCCCTCGGCCTGTGGCTGCTGGCCCTCGCCGTCACTCCCGGTCTGCGCGACCTCCTGCCCATGCACCGCACCCACCCCGACGTCCGCGCCGGTCTGCACCGGGGTGCCGCCGCGCTGGTGCTGCGCGACCGGGCCATGGAGATCGCCGGCGTGCAGTCGGTACGGGTGCGCGCGGGCCGCCGCAGGGCGGACGTCCGCGCGGTCTCCCACTTCCGCGACGTGGACGAGGTACGCGCCGACCTGGACGCCGTGCTCGGTGACGCGGTCCGCGGCCTGGGCCTCGCCCACCCGCCCAAGTTGTCGGTGCACGTGCGCCGGCCCGGAAGGAAGGGGTGAGGACGATGCTCCGGACGGTCAACCGTGCGGCACTGGGGCTCGTGGGGCTCGTCCTGGTCGTCGTCGGCGGCGCGGTGCTGGCCGTGGGCCTGGGCGCCTCCCCGCCCTCCTGGTGGATCCACGACGGCCCGCACGACGTCCTGCTCAGCACCGCCGAACGCACCGGCCGGCGGGACGAGCCCTGGTGGTGGCCGGCCGTCTTCGCCGTCCTCACGCTGCTCGTCCTGCTCGCCCTGTGGTGGCTGGTCGTGAACCTGCGCCGGCACCGGCTCCACGAGGTCCTCGTCGACACCGGCGACGGCGCGGGAGCCCTGCTCCGAGGCCGGGCCCTGGAAGGCGTACTGACCGCCGACGCGGCCCGCCTGGACGGCGTGGCGCACGCCCACACCCACCTGACGGGCCGCAGGCACGCCCCCGAGGCTCATGTGCGGCTCGTGCTGGAACCCCATGTGGACCCGGCGGACGCCCTCACCCATCTGACGACCGAGTCCCTGGTCCACGCGCGGGACTCGGCGGCCCTGACGTCCCTCCCGGCGAAGGTCCGCCTGCGGACGGCCCGGCACCGCGCGGAAAGGGTGAGTTGACGGCGGTCGGGGCCGCCCGTGCCGGCGGCGGGACCGTCAGAACCCGTGCCGCATCCCGCCGTCGACGGGCAGCATGATCCCGGTCAGATAGGAGGCGGCCGGCGACAGGAGGAAGGCCGCCGTGCGGCCGAACTCCTCCGGCGTCCCGTACCGCCGCAACGGGATCCGCGCCTCGTTCGCGGCCCGGGTGGCCTCCGGATCGGCCGACAGCCCGTCCAGCTCGCGCACACGGTCGGTGTCGATCCGCGCCGGCAGCACCCCCACGACGCGGATCCCCCGCGGCCCCAGCTCGTCCGCGAGCGACTTCGCGAAGCCGGCGAGTCCGGGCCGCAGCCCGTTCGAGATCATCAGCCCCGGAATCGGCTCGTGCACCGACCCGGACAGCACGAACCCGATGACACCCCCGGCCTCCAGCTCGCCCGCCGCCGCCCGCGCGAGCCGCACCGCGCCCAGGAACACCGACTCGAACGCCGACTGCCACTGCTCGTCGGTGTTGTCGGCGACGAACCCCGGCGGCGGCCCGCCGACGCTGACGAGGATGCCGTCGAACCCGCCGAAGTGCTCGCGCGCGGCCGTGATCAGCCGCGCGGGCGCCTCGGGGTCGGAGTTGTCCACGGCGACCCCGACGGCGTTCGGCCCCAGTTCCTTCGCCGCCTCGGCGGCACGCTGCGCGTCCCGTCCGGTGACGACCACCTTCGCGCCGTCCGCGACGAGCTCGCGCGCGGCGGCGTTGCCGAGACCGCGCGTGGCCCCGGTGACGACGTACACCCGGTCTTTCAGTCCAAGATCCATGGCTCCTATCCTGCCTGCTCGCCGTCGAACAGGGTGAGGGCGGTGTTGACCAGGCCGATGTGGCTGAACGCCTGGGGGAAGTTGCCGAGGTGGCGGCCGGTCAGCGGGTCGTACTCCTCCGCCAGCAGACCCACGTCGTTGGTGAGCCCGCACAGCCGCTCGAACAGCTCGTGGGCCTCCTTGGTGCGGCCCGTCATGTGCAGCGCGTCGGCGAGCCAGAACGAGCACGCCAGGAAGGTGCCCTCGCCGCCCGGCAGGCCGTCGACCATCATGCCGTCGGTGCTGTAGCGGCGTACCAGACCGCCGTGGCCGAGCTCTGCGCGGACCGCGTCGACGGTGCCGACCACGCGCGGGTCGTCGGGCGGCAGGAAGCCGACGCGGGGGATCAGCAGCAAGGAGGCGTCCAGCTCGCGCGAGCCGTAGTACTGGGTGAAGGTGTTCCGCTCCGGGTCGTAGCCCTTCTCGCACACCTCGCGGTGCACCTCGTCGCGGAGCGCCCGCCACTTCTCCAGGTCGCCGTGCAGCTTGGGGTACCGCTCCACGGCGCGGACGGCCCGGTCGGCGGCCACCCACACCATCACCTTGGAGTGCACGAACTGGCGGCGGCCGCCGCGCACCTCCCACAGCCCCTCGTCGGGCTGGCGCCAGTGCTCGCTCAGCCACTTCATCAGCGCGCACTGCAACGACCACATGTGCGGCCTGGGGGACAGGCCGGCGGTGCGGGCCAGCGACAGCGAGTCCATGACCTCGCCGTAGACGTCCAGTTGCAGCTGGTTCACGGCGCCGTTGCCGATGCGCACCGGTGTGGAGCCCAGGTAGCCGGGGAGCCAGGGCAGTTCGCACTCGGGCAGCCGCCGCTCACCCGCAAGCCCGTACATGATCTGAAGGTCCGCCGGGTCGCCCGCGACGGCGCGCAGCAGCCAGTTGCGCCAGGCCTCGGCCTCCTCCTGGTAGCCGGCCGCCAGCAGCGCGCCCAGGGTGAGGGTGGAGTCCCGCAGCCAGCAGTAGCGGTAGTCCCAGTTGCGGATGCCGCCGATCTCCTCGGGCAGGGAGGTGGTGAGCGCGGCGACGATGCCGCCGGTCGGCACGTAGGTGAGGGCCTTCAGGGTGATCAGGGAGCGCAGGACGGCGTCCCGGTGGGGTCCGTGGTAGCAGCAGCGGGCCGACCACGCCTGCCAGTCCTCGACGCTGGCCCGCAGCGCCTCGTACGGGTCGACGAGCGGTGGACGCGGGTGGTGCGAGGGGTGCCAGGTCAGCACGAACGCGACCGACTCGCCCGCGGCGACGGTGAACTCCGCGTGCGTGCCGAAGTCCTCGCCCCAGGTGCGCACGGCCGGCTCGCTGCGGAACCAGACCGCGTCCGGTCCGGCGATCGCCACGCGGTGCCCGTCGACCCGGCGCATCCAGGGCACGACCCAGCCGTAGTCGAAGCGCAGCCGCAGTGTGCTGCGGACGGTGACCCGGCCGCGCAGGCCCTCCACGACGCGTACGACGTCCGGGGCCCGGTCGCGCTGTGGCATCAGGTCGGTGACGCGGATCGCGCCCTCGTCCGTCTCCCACTCGGTGTCCAGGACGAGGGTGCCGGGGCGGTAGGCGCGGTGCGTGCAGGGGCCGCGGACGTCCTTGGGCGCGATGCGCCAGTGGCCGTTGTCCTCGCCGCCGAGGAGACGCGCGAAGCAGGCGGCGGAGTCGAAGCGGGGCAGGCACAGCCAGTCGATGGAGCCGTCCTTGCCGACCAGGGCGGCGGTCTGTTCGTCGCCGATGAGGGCGTAGTCCTCGATACGGGGATGCACGGGGTGCGGGTTCCCGGCGGAAGGGGGGAGCAATCAGGGCTGCGGCCGGGGGAGTGAGGCGTGGCCCACCGTGCCGTCGGCGCCCGAGAAGATCACGCCGGGGTTCGCGGGGGACTGGTTGAGCACCCACAGCCCGATCAGCGTCGCCAGGGTGAAGACGACGGCGATCAGGACGGCCAGCACCAGCCGTCGCCGGCGTTCCCTGCGCAGCCATTCGCCCCGTGCCGTGCGATAGGCGTCGGGGGCCGCCCGCACCCCGTCGGCCAGCGCCTCCAGGGCTTCGCGCAGCTCCCGCTCCGTGCGGTCGTGACCGGTGTCGTTCATCGCCGGGCCTCCATCGCCTGGGTCAGGGCGGCAAGGCCGCGTGAGGTGTGGGTCTTGACGGAGCCGCAGGAGATGCCCATCGCGGCGGCGATCTCGCTCTCCTTCAGTCCGAGCCAGTGTCGCAGCACCAGCGCCTCCCGCTGTCGCGCGGGCAACTGCTGGAGGGCGTCGATCAGGACCCGCTGGTCGTCGCGGAGCAGCGCGGTGTTCTCGGCGGAGGCGACGGTCTCGTCCGGGAGTTCGGGCGGGTTCTCGACGTGCTTGCGGGCGACCTGGAGGTGGCGTATCCGCATCCGGGTCAGGTTGCAGACGGTGGAGCGCAGATACGCCTCCGCCGCCTCGACGTCCCGCAGCCGCCGCCACTTGCGGTAGATCTGGTAGTAGGCCTCGGCCACCACGTTCTCCGGGTCGTCGGCGCCGAGCAGTACGGCGAGCCGCAGCATCGAGGAGTAGTGCAGCTCGAAGAGCCGGGCGAGACCGGCCTCGCGCTCCAGTTCGGCCGGGTCGACCGCCGTGGGGGCGAGCGGCTCGGCCGGCCCGGCGAGCGACGGCTCCGGCTCCGGCACGGGAAGGAGGTGTCTGCGTCTCACGGGTTGTTCGCTCCCGTCTCGGGGCGTCGCCTGACGGTCAGGCGGGACGGCAGGTCGGTGGTGTCGGCGCCGCGCGGGACGCCGAGGCGTTCGAGGGCGGCGGTGCCGGCCACCGCGACGGCCACGTTGAGCAGCAGCGCCGCCAGCCCGGCGTAGATCTCCAGTGGTCCGAAACCGAGGGTCACGATGGACGAGAAGCCCTCGCGGACGACCATGAGGGTGCCGGCCAGCATGCCCGTGGCCCACCCCGCGAGCAGGGCCCTCGGGTGCAGCCGGGCGGTGAACAGCCCGACGGCCACGGCCGGGAAGATCTGCAGGATCCACACGCCGCCGAGCAGTTGGAGATTGACGGCATCCTGGTCGCGCAGCCCGAACACGAACGCCACCGCGCCCACCTTCGCGGTGAGCGACACGGCCTTCGCGATGCGCACCTGCCGCTTGGGCGTGGCCGTCGGATGGACGTACTCGACGTACACGTTCCGCACGAAGCTCGTCGCCGCGGCGATCGACATGACGGCGGCCGGGACCAGCGCGCCCACGGTGATCGCGGCGAACACCAGCCCGGCCAGCGGCGCCGGCATCAGCCGGTCGACCAGCATCGGCACGGCGGCCTCGGCGCCGCCCCGGGGGGCCCGCACCCCCGTCGCGAGGGCCGCGATCCCGAGGAAGCCGAAGAGGGCGAGCAGGCCCGTCCAGGCGGGCAGCGCCACGGAGACCTTGCGCAAGGTGCGCGCCCCGTCGGCGGCGAAGGCGGCGGTGAGCACGTGCGGGTACATCAGCAGAGCCAGTGCGGAGCCGAGGGCGAGCGTGGCGTACGCGGGTTGCTGCGCGGGGGAGAGCAGCAGCGGGGAGTGGGCGAGGTCCGTCCCGCCGAGCCGCCGGGCCGCGCCCTCGAAGACCGGGCCGGGGCCGCCGAGCCGTTCGAGGACCAGCCAGCACACGGCGGTGAGCGAGACGAACACCGCCACCGCCTTCAGCGCGGAGATCACCGTGGGCGCGCGCAGCCCGTGCCGGTAGGTGGCCACCGCGAGCCCCGCGAACAGCGCCACCATCACCAGGTCCCCGGCCGGGCCGCGCGGAGAGACACCGCCGGCGGTCAGCACCGCCTGTATGCCGAGCAGTTGCAGGGCCAGGTACGGCATGGTCGCCAGAATCCCGGTCAGCGCGACCACCAGGGCCAGCGGCGGCGACCCGTACCGTCCGCGCACGAAGTCGGCGGCGGTCACGTAGCCGTGCCGGCGGGCCACGCTCCACAGGCGGCTCAGCAGGACGAAGGCGAGCGGGCAGATGATCACCGTGTACGGCACCGCGAAGAACGCGGGCGCGCCGTTGCCGTACGCCAGTCCCGGTACGGCGGTGAAGGTGTACGCGGTGAAGATGGTGCCGCCGAGCAGCAGCCAGGTCCACGCCGGGCCCAGGCTGCGGTCGGCCAGCGCCCAGCCCTCGAGGGAGGGGAGCCGGTCGCTGGGGCGCAGGCGCCGGGCGGTGACGGCGAACAGCGACGCCGCGCCGATCACGGCGAGGAATGTCGCGATCATGGCTCCGTCGGCCATGGGTCACCGTCCTTGGTGTTCCTGTGCCCTCGACCGTTGGTTGCGCGAGTGGCCGGTTCGGTTGACGGGAACCGGCGGGAAATCTTCTGGAAATTCGCTGTCAACCGGTTCCGGCGGGCGGGCAACTCTTGCACAGACCGACAGCGGGCGGGAGCCCGGAGGAGCCCACGGGCGTCGCCACCGCTGATCCGCACGGTTGGGGATACCGAACACCCCTTTTCACCCGCGCAGTCCGAGCGAGGAGCCGCCATGCCTGCGTCCACCCTGTCCGAAAACGGCCGTCCTGTGCCGGAAAAGTCGCGTATATCACTCAGGTCGATCCTGCTGTGGACCGCCGTCGCCCTGCTCGGCGCCCTCGCCTGGGGCGTCCTGGCGCTGGTCCGGGGCGAGGAGGTCTCCGCTGTCTGGCTGGTCCTGGCCGCGCTCGGCTCGTATGCCATCGCCTACCGGTTCTACTCGCGCTTCATCGCCCGGCGGGTGCTGAAGCCGGACGACCGCCGCGCCACCCCGGCCGAACGGCTGGAGGACGGCGTCGACTTCCAGCCCACCGACCGCCGGGTGCTGCTCGGCCACCACTTCGCCGCGATCGCGGGCGCCGGACCGCTGGTCGGTCCGGTCCTCGCCGCCCAGATGGGATACCTGCCCAGCACGCTGTGGATAGTCGCCGGCGTGATCTTCGCCGGGGCCGTGCAGGACATGGTGGTGCTGTTCCTGTCGATGCGCCGGGACGGCACGTCACTGGGACAGATGGCCCGTGACGAGATCGGCCGGGCGGGCGGAGCCGCGGCCCTGATCGCCGTGTTCGCCATCATGATCATCCTGCTGGGCGTGCTCGCGCTGGTCGTGGTCAACGCGCTGGCCCACTCCCCGTGGGGCACCTTCTCCGTCGCGATGACCATCCCGATCGCCCTGTTCATGGGCTTCTGGCTGCACCGCATCCGCCCGGGCCGGGTCGTCGAGACCAGTCTCATCGGGGTGGCGCTGCTGCTGCTCGCGATCATCGGCGGCAGCTGGGTGCAGAACTCCTCGTGGGCCGACACCTTCACCCTGAGCCCGACGACCCTCGTCTTCTGCCTGATCGGCTACGGCTTCGTCGCCTCGGTCCTGCCCGTGTGGATGCTGCTCGCGCCGCGCGACTACCTCTCCACCTTCATGAAGATCGGCACCATCGCGCTGCTCGCGGTCGGTGTGGTCGTGGCCGCGCCCGTGCTCAGGGCGGACGCGGTGAGCGACTTCGCCACCTCGGGCGCCGGGCCCGTCTTCGCGGGCGCGCTCTTCCCCTTCCTCTTCATCACCATCGCCTGCGGCGCCCTGTCCGGCTTCCACGCCCTGGTCTCCTCCGGGACCACCCCGAAGCTGATCCAGAAGGAGTCCCAGGTCCGGATGATCGGCTACGGCGCCATGCTGATGGAGTCGTTCGTCGCGATCATGGCGCTGATCGCCGCGGCGACCCTGGAGCCCGGCCTGTACTACGCGATGAACGCCCCCGCCGGACTGCTCGGTACGACGGCCGAGTCCGCGTCCCAGGCGGTGGCCGGCCTCGGCTTCACCATCAGCCCCGACCAGCTCACCCAGGCCGCCAAGGCGGTCGAGGAACAGACCCTGATCGCCCGCTCCGGCGGCGCGCCGACCCTGGCCGTCGGCATGTCGGAGATCTTCTCCGGGGTCTTCGGCGGCACCGCGATGAAGGCCTTCTGGTATCACTTCGCCATCATGTTCGAGGCGTTGTTCATCCTGACCACGGTGGACGCGGGCACCCGGGTCGGCCGCTTCATGCTCCAGGACATGCTCGGCAACGTGTGGAAGCCCGTCGGCCGGGTCAACTGGAAGCCCGGCATCTGGCTGTGCAGCGCCCTCGTCGTCGCCGCCTGGGGCTACTTCCTCTACATCGGCGCCACCGACCCCCTCGGCGGAATCAACCAGCTCTTCCCGCTCTTCGGCATCGCCAACCAACTCCTCGCCGCGATCGCCCTGGCCGTCTGCACCACCGTCCTGATCAAGTCCGGACGGCTGCGCTGGGCCTGGGTCACGGGCGTCCCGCTGGCCTGGGTGGTGGCGGTGACCTTCACCGCCGGCTGGCAGAAGATCTTCTCCGACAACCCCAAGATCGGCTTCTTCGCCCAGCGCGCCCGGTACGCCGACGCCATCGACGCCGGCCAGGTCCTGCCGCCCGCCAAGTCCCTCGACGACATGCACACGGTGGTCACCAACTCCACGGTCGACGGCGTCCTGATCGCCCTGTTCCTGCTGCTCGTCGCCGTGGTGCTGGTGAACGCGGCGGTGGTGTGCGTCCGGGCCGTCCGCGCGCCGGGCACGCTGCCCACGTCCGAGGCGCCGTACGTCGAGTCCCGCATCGACACACCGTCGCAGCCGGCCGCCGAGCCGCTCGCGGGGGTCCAGTCGTGAGGGGTCCCCGCTGGGCGGGGGCCGTGCGCTGGGCGCGGGCGGTGCGCTGGTACCTGCGCGAGCTGACCGGGGAGTCGGCGTACGACCGCCACTGCGAGCGGCACCGGCGCCACCACCCGCTCGCCCCGATCCCGACCCGCCGCGAGTACCAGGTGCTGCGCGCGCGGCACGGCGAGGAGCACGCGCAGAGCCGCTGCTGCTGACCGAGCCGCGACCACCCGTGCCGCGGGGGCGGCACGGGTGGTCGCGGGCGTGGCACGGACGGGTGAGGGTGGACCCGTGGAGGTGTCCTGCTACACCGTCGCCGGTTCGGCCGGCTCCGTCTCCTGCCGTGCCGCCTGCGCCCGGTCGCGCCGCTCGCGGCGGGCCAGGATCACCCATCCCACGGGCACGCAGGCGGAGAACAGCCACCACTGGATGGCGTACGCGTAGTTCAGCGCGGCATCCTCGTCGCCGGGCCTGCCGATCAGCTCGGGGCTGTCGCCCTTGGGCTCGGGGGCCGTCTGCGCGATGTAGCCGCCCAGCACCCGGGCGCCGAGGCGCTCGGCCTCCTGCTCGCTGTTGATGAGCATGACCTGCCGGTCCGGCAGTCCCTTGAGGTTCTTGATGCCGCTGGCGGCGGTCGTCTCGTCGGGCATCAGCCGCCCGGTGACGGTGATCTCGCCTGCGGGCGGCGCGGGGACCTCGGGGAACGCGGTCTGGCTCGGGCCGTCGGCGGGGATCCAGCCGCGGTTGACCAGCAGCACCTTGCCGTCCGTCAGGACGAACGGGGTGAGGACGTGGAACCCGACCTCCTCGTCGGCGTTGACACGCCGCCTGACGACGACTTCCCGGTCGGTGTCGAAGTGGCCCGTGGCGGTCACGCTGCGGTACCGCTCGTCGGTGGTGACGGTGTGTCCCGGGGAGGTCAGCCTCTCCACCGGCACCGGTGCGGCGGTGAGCGCCTCGGAGACCAGCTGGTTGCGGGCGCTGCGCTCCTCGTAGCGGTGCATCTGCCAGAAGCCCAGCCTGATCATCGTGGGGATGAGGAGGAGGGCGACCAGCGTGAGGATCACCCACTGCCGGGACAACAGGAAGCGGTACACCCCACGACGGTACCTCTCGGGCCGTGGGGTGCCTCCGGCAGGGTGCGGTCAGACGCGGTCGATGATGCCCACCTTCCCCTCCGCCCGCGCGCAGTGGGCGCCGCAGTACCAGTGGCCCTCGACCTCGACGCCCTGGCCGATGATCTGCACGCGACAGTGCTCGCAGATGGGGGCCATGCGGTGGATCGCGCAGGAGAAGCAGTCGAAGACGTGCACCGCGCCCTGCGCGTGCACCTCGAAGGTCATTCCGTAGTCGTTGCCACAAACTTCGCATCTCGCCATGGGCCACAGGGTGAGTGGTCGCCGTGGCGCGGGCGAGCTGGTGACGGGCGAGTCGCGCGGCAATCACCCGTACGTACGGGTCACCGGTCCGCGGGCGTCGAGTCCCCCGCCGCGGGCGGCTCCGCGTCCCCCGCCGCGGGCTCCACGTCCCGCAGCAGCTGCCCGAAGGCGGCTTCGTCGACGACCGGCGTCCCGAACTGCCGCGCCTTGACCACCTTCGACGTGCCCGAGTCGGGGTCATTGGTCACCAGCAGGCTGGTCAGCCGTGACAGGCTCGTCGCCACATGCAGCCCCGCCTCGGTCGCGCGGTCCTCCAGCAGCTCGCGCTCGACCGACGTGTCACCCGAGAAGGCCACCCGCATGCCCTGCTTGAGCCTTTTGCCCTCTTCGTACCGTCCGGGGTTGGGATAGGGACACGCGGGCCTTTTCCGGGACGGGCGCCAACTGCCGGGCCGGTAGCTGCCGTACCCGCCGGAACCGCCTGGCTGCTGCCCGATCCGGGGAGCGGGCCGGTCCTGCCACTCCGTCAGCGGACGGCACTCGTGCAGCGGCAGCCGTACGCCGCCCGCCGCCGCCGCTCGCAGGCTCGGCCGGAACGCCTCCGCCAGCACGCGTGCGTCGTCGAGCGCGTGGTGCGCGCGCCGCTGGACGACGCCGAAGTGGGCGGCCAGCGACTCCAGCTTGTGGTTGGGCAGCGGCAGGCCCAGCTCCTTGGAGAGCGCGATGGTGCACAGCCGCTGCCTCACCGGGGCCTCGCGCTCCGCGCGCGCGTACTCCCGCGCGATCATCTGCCAGTCGAAGACCGCGTTGTGCGCCACGAGCACCCGGTCCGCGAGCCGGGCCGCCAACTCCTCGGCGACCTCGCGGAACAGGGGGGCGCCCTCCAGGGTGTCGCTCGTCAGACCGTGTATCCACACCGGGCCCGGGTCGCGCTCCGGGTTGACCAGCGTGTACCAGTGGTCCTCGACCTCACCGCGCGCGTCCAGCCGGTAGACGGCGGCGGAGATGATCCGGTCGTCACGGGCCAGGCCGGTGGTCTCCACGTCAACGACCGCGTACCCCTGGGGATACGCGGCCGGCCACTCCATGGGGGAGGACACGGTGGGCATGCGGTCTTCGAGCATGGTCCCTGAGGATACGGGCCGCCACTGACACTCCGTACCCGCCTCCCGGTAGCGCGCCGGGCGCGGCCACACGCGCGTGCGAGACGAAGACGGACGGAAGGTGCCCGGGGGGTACGGCAGTTCGGGCGCGGCCCGGAGCCGGCGCGGGGTGCGGAGCCGGCGCGGGACGCGGGGCGGGCGGCAGCGGCACCGCGGCGGCCGGTCCGTACCGGCGGGCCGTCAGCCCAGCGCCGCCACCAGGTCCCCGGCCGCCAGCGGCGTCAGACCGCAGCCGTCGACCGGGCCGGGCAGCAGCCGGTACACCTCCCCGGAGGCCCGCTCCGGTGCCACGCCGCCGTGCACCAGCGCGAGCAACACGCGTTTCTCGGCGGCGGCTTCGGCGGCCAGCCCGTCGGCGCGGGCACCGTCGCCGTCCGGCCGCTCGCGCCGCTCGGGCACGTCCAGCGCACGTACGCGTGCCGCGAACGCCGTGTCGGCCTCGCCGTCCCGCCGGACGTAGTGCCACAGCTGGTCGCCGGCGCCCGGCCGCGGCGCGCGCCGTACCACCGCGACCTCGTCCGTGCGGGCGGCGGCGTGCCACACCGCCAGGTCCCACAGCGTCGTACGGCCGGAGGCGAAGTACTGGTGCAGGTCCCGGCCGGCCCGGCCCAGGTCGGCGGCGTGCCGGTGCACGTCGTGGTAGCCCTCGGCGGCCGACAGGTGCAGGTCCGTCCACAGGAACGTGCGGTGGCGCAGGTCCACCACGAGCGGGACGTGGATTCGGGAGTCGCCGACCAGGTCGTAGCGCTGGCGCACGGTGCGCGGGTCGTACGACGCGTCCCGTGCCTCCTCGGCGGCCGAGGGGAGCGTCATGAAGCCCGCGAAGGCGTCCAGGAGCCGCTCGAAGGGGATGTCGTTGAAGCTGAAGACGACGGGCAGCGCGTACCGCACGCCGAGGTCGCCGAGCGAGGTGAGGTCAAGGTCGACGTACTCGGTCGCACCGTGCGGCGCGGGGGCCGACGTCAGGTCGCCGGAGTGCACCGCCCACCGGTCGCCGTACACGAGGTTGGTGTAGTCGCAGAGGTCGACGAACTCCCAGTTCTCGTCGTACAGCGCCACCGACAGGTCGAGGTCGACGCGGGTCTTCGCGGGCTCCGTCCAGTGCAGGAACAGACGCATGACCTCGCCGTCGGGCAGCGGTTGCGTGCTGCCGCGCGCCACGGTGACCAGGGTCTTGGTGTCGGCGCGCTCGGTGGCCGGCACCGCGAGGCCGGTGAGCGCCGAGTCCAGCACGGCCAGCTCCACGCGCGGCGCGGCGGCCAGCCGGCGCACCGCCTCCGCCTCCAGCAGCGCGCACACCTCGCGTGTCACCGCAGGCGACAGCGGGCCGCGGGTGTCGTCGAGGGTGTACGCGTGCGTGACCTGGCCGCGCGGGAAGAAGACCCGCCGCCCGGACGGCAGATGGCGGACCCGCAGCCGCCCGAGCGCGGCCAGCAGCGGCGCCGGGCCCGCCTGGGGCAGCGCGCGTCGCAGCACGTCCGCGAAGCCCTCGGGCAGCACGTCGAGTTCGCGCAACCGCAGCAGGTGGTCGAGGCGGCGCAGCAGCTCACCGGGGCGCCGGGCCAGCAGCGCGAGGGCGCCCTCGGCGTCCTTCTCGGCCAGCGCCTGCTCGACGCGGGCACTCCAGGTGACGGCACGCAGCCGGGAGCCGTCGACGCGTACGGCGTCGGGGTGGGCGGCGGCGATCCGCAGCAGGGCCTCGCCGAGCGCCGCCCCCGCGGTGCCCGTGCCGTCGTCGGCGGCCCGCGCGAGGTCCGTCCCGCGCAGCACCGCGAACGCCGTCGCGGCCTTCGGATGGCGGGCGAACTGCTCGTACGGATGCAGGACCTCCGCGGCCCGCTTCCACGGGACCGGGTGCCGCAGCACGTCCTCCACCAGCGACGGCGCGGGCAGCCCGTCGAGCACGGCGAGCAGCCGGCGGCGCAGCGCGCGCGGCAGCGACCGCATCCGCGGCGGCTCGATCAGATCGCCCTCGCCCCCGGACCACACGCACAGCAGCCGCAGCACGTCCGTCGCGGTCGTGAGGTGCCGGTCGATCAACTCCAGGGCGTCCGCGCGCCGTTCGCGCACGCGCAGCATCCGCCCCAGCACCAGCGCCTTCGTCTCCCGCACCGGGATGTCCCGCGGGAACCACTCCACCCCCGCCGGCGCGTGGGCCAGCAGCACCGCCAGGTCCTCCCGGTCCCGCGGCGGCAGCGGCGTACGCCGGGCCAGCAGCGTCCGCAGCGCCGTCACGGCGTCGGCGCGCACGTCCCGCCCGAGCGCGAGCAGCTTCAGCGGACCCACGGACACCTCGCGCGCGTGCCGTGGACGCGCCGGCTTCAGGAACGGCTCGTCGGGGTCGACCCGGCGGTGGCAGAGGGGGCAGCCCGAGTAGTCGGCGCCGTCCCAGCACTCCCGGCACACCAGATGCGCGCACGGCGACACGGGGTGCACGCTGCCGACCGTGCCGCACAGCACGCACGGCTGCTTCGGCCACTGCAACAGCAGCGTGAAGACACGGTCGATCCACAGCTGGAACGTGTCGTCGGGCACCGAGGCCGGGAAGCTGCGGAACAGCGGCATGTGTGTGCGGTCGGCGCCCAGTTCGGCGTCGATGTGCGCGATCACCTGGCGCCCCGCGTCGGCCAGTCCGGCCGGGCCCAGCCACGCCAGCGCCGCCCGCAACTGCGCGTTCGGTGCGAACCCCCGGTCCAGCAGCTCCGCTTCGAGCGCGACGAGCCCCTCGTCCGTCGGCGGGTCGCCCGGCCGTGGCCCGGCCTGGTCGACGTAGACGGTACGGAGACGGCGGAGCAGCACGGACGCGAGTACGGACAAGCGGAATCCCCCGGAACGCATGGAAGAGCCCCGAAGTCGTCGGGGCGGGAGGTCAGTCGAGAGGCCGGTCGAAACGGGGGCGGAGAGTGGGCGCGCTACGGGATTCGTAGGAGTGAAGAAGGAAGCACGCGGCGGAGCCGCCCCCGTGACCACGACTGTAGGACGGGGCGGAAAGGGCCCGCCACCGATTATTCGCGCCGTGGGTACGGCGCCCGCGACCGTCGGCGGCGCGAGCGCGCGGCCCCGGCCGTCACCAGCGGTGGCGCTCTTGGCCGAGATCGCCAAGAAGCAAGCGCGTACCGTCGGTAATACTTGTCGGTAACAACGTCTAGCCGCAGCCCACCAGCGGTTCTACGGTGCCCCCATGCCGAACCTGCCCGATGTCGTGCTGTGGTCGATACCCGCCTTCGTACTGCTCACCGTGGTCGAGATGATCAGCGTCCGCCTCCATCCCGACGAGGACGCGGCCGGTTACGAGGCCAAGGACGCGGCCACGAGCATCGGCATGGGACTCGGAAGCCTCGGCTTCGACTTCCTCTGGAAGATCCCGATCGTCGCGATCTACACCGCCCTCTACGAACTGACCCCGCTGCGGGTCCCCGTCCTGTGGTGGACGATCCCGCTGATGCTGCTCGCGCAGGACTTCTTCTACTACTGGTCCCACCGCGGCCACCACGTCATCCGCATCCTGTGGGCCTGCCACGTCGTCCACCACTCCAGCGAGAAGTTCAACCTCACCACCGCGCTGCGCCAGCCCTGGACGTCCCTGACCGTCTGGCCCTTCTACGTCCCGCTCGTCGCCGCCGGCGTCCACCCGGCCGCGCTCGCCTTCTGCTCCTCGGCGAACCTCGTCTACCAGTTCTGGATCCACACCGAGCGCATCGACAAGATGCCCCGCTGGTTCGAGTTCGTGTTCAACACGCCCTCCCACCACCGCGTCCACCACGCCTCCCAGGGCGGCTACCTGGACCGCAACTTCGGCGGCATCCTCATCGTCTGGGACCGGCTCTTCGGGTCGTTCGTGCCGGAGGTGGAGCGGCCCGTCTACGGGTTGACGAAGAACATCAACACGTTCAACCCGATCAAGGTGGCCACCCATGAGTACGTCGCCATCGCCAAGGACCTCAGGGCGGCGCGCAGTTGGCGCGAGCGGGCGGGACGCGTGTTCGGCGGGCCGGGCTGGCAGCCGGCTCCCGCCACCACGACCGCCTCCGTGACCACGACCGCGCCCGCCACCACGACCGCGCCCGTCACCACGACCGCGCCCGTCACCACGACCGCCCCCGCCACCACGACCGCCCCCGCCACCACCCCGGACCCGGCCTCCGGGCCGGTCGAGGAGACCACGTCCGCGTGACCCGCTCCCGTCTCCTCCTCGCCGCCTTCGCCGTCGCCACCGCCGCGGATCTGGTCAGCCTCGCGGTCGGCTTCCCGCCCGGCCACCTCGTCGCCAAGCCCCTGCTGATGCCGCTCCTGGCCGCCTGGGCCGCCGTAAGCGGCGCACCCCGGCTCCTCGTCGCCGCCCTCCTGTGCGGCTGGGGCGGCGACACCCTGCTCCTCTTCGACGCCGACCCCGCCTTCCTCGCCGGCATGGCCTCGTTCGCGGCCGGCCACGTCTGCTATCTCGCCCTCTTCCACGGACGCGGACACGGCCTCCCACGCGCGCGTGCCGACCTCCTCGCCCCCTGCTACACCACCGCCCTGATCACCACCGTCGTCCTGCTGTGGCCGGACCTCCCGGCGGACCTCCGGGTCCCCGTCGCCTGCTACAGCACACTGCTCACGGCCATGGCGTACACCGCCGCCACCCGGCTCGGCCTCGTCGCCGGGCTGGGCGGCGCACTGTTCCTGCTCTCCGACACCCTCATCGCGACCGGCGTCGCCGACTGGCCGCAACTCCCGCGCCCCGACTTCTGGATCATGCTCACGTACGTCGCCGCGCAGTTCCTGCTGACCCGTGGCGCCCTGGACGCGCGGCTCGCGCCGACGGCGCACGGTGAGGTGCCCGCGACCACCCCCTGAGCGCACCCGGGCGGATCGCTGGAGCGGCGGAGCAGCGGAGCCGAGAAGCCCGAGCCCGGTGTGCCGGCCCCGCCCGCCAGGGGCGTGCCCATCCACTTCTCAGCGAGCCTTCTCAGCCCGCCGGATCCGTTTCCCAGCGCGCCGGATCCGCCCCCCACGGGCCCGGCGGCCTCGCCCAGTCGCCCGGCCCGCCGTCGAAGGACACCGGCGGCAGGGCGTACCGCAGCCGTCCGACACGGCTGCCCGTCGCGTCGGTCGCGTCGGTCGCGCTGGTCTCGCCGAGCCAGGCCTCCGGGCGGTCGTACGCGGCGCCGACCTCACCCTCATCCTCGTCCGCGTCCCGCCGCGCCCCCGCCGTCAGCCAGGCCGCCGTCCGCGCCAACGCCACGCGGACGAGCCGGCCGTAGCCCTCCGTCGACTGCTCGGTGAGCGCGCGCAGGACCGCCGCCGCCAGGAGGTAGCCCGTGCCGTGGTCCAGCGCCTGGGCCGGCAGCGCGCCGGGCCGCTCGGCTGTCCCCTCGATCGCCGCGATACCGGTCGCGGTCTGGACGAGGCTGTCGAAGCCGCGCCGTCCGCCCCACGGCCCGTAGGCCCCCCAGGCGGACAGCTGCGCCACGACCAGCCCGGGTCGGCGTTCGGCTAGTGCCCCGGGCGAGAGGCCGAACCGGTCCAGGGCGCCGGGTCGGTAGCCGGTGACGACGACGTCCGCCGAGGCGAGCAGCTCCTCGAACGCCCGCCGGTCGCCGGCGAGGTCCAGGGTCGCCGACCGCTTCCCGAAGCCCGTGTCGGTGTGCTGGTCCGGGAGTTCGGGCAGGTGGGGGGCGTCCACCCGCAGGACGTCCGCGCCCAGCAGGGCGAGGGTGCGGGTGGCGACCGGGCCGGCGATGACCCGCGTCAGGTCCAGCACGCGCAGTCCGGCGGCGGGCAGCAGGAGAGTGCCGTCCAGAGGCGGGAGCGCACGCGCGCGTGCCGTGTCCAGCCGCTCGGTCTCGACGAGCCGCCGCCGGGCAAGCTCCGCAGCCTGCTCGTGCGCGGCCCACTCCTCGGGCGTGCGCAGCGCCACGGCCAGGCCCCCGGCGGCGTACACCGCCTCCTCGACCTCCACGGCGGAGCGTTCGGCGAGTGCCGCCTCGACGGCGGCCGGGTCGTCCGGCAGGCCCGGGCCCAGTGCCCGCAGCAACCGCGTGCGGTGGTGCGGGTAGTTGGCGTGGGTGCGCACCCACCCGTCGGCCGTCCGCCAGAACCGCGACAGCGGCGCGAAGGCGACCGGCGCCCTGCCGTCCACCAGCAGATGACGTTCACTCACGAACGCGGTGGCCACCGCCCCGTCGTCCACCCGGACCCGGGGCACCTGCGCGAGCCCGGCCCGCCGCGCCCCCAGCTCCGCACCGGCCAGCGCGCACGCGCCGATGCAGGCCCGCGCCAGCTCCCGTACCGGGAGCCGTGCCGCGAGGGCGCCCTCTCGCACGACGGTCGACACGCGCGTGAGGAGCGCGGGATCGCCGCCCAGTTCCGACCAGGCGAACGCGATGTCAGTCATGACTGCACTATGCAGTATTGATCCAGTCAATAGATGGATCCCCGTGCCCGCACGGACATGGATCCCCCTGCCCGCACCGGACATCCCACGCCCCCACCGAACGGGAACAGGGGAAACAGAACGACGAAGGGGCCGGACGGATCCCCGTCCGGCCCCGTGGAGCCTCGCCTACTTCACCGCGCGCAACGCGTTCACGACACCGAAGCCGAAGAACCCGTTGACCCGCTTGCCGCCCACGCACGTGGCGTCCACCACGCCGTCACCGTTGCCGTCGTACGGCTCGGTCGGGCAACCCGGGTTGTCCGCCTGCGCCTTGAGCAGCGCCTGGAGCGCCGCCGGGGACGCGTACGGGTGGGTCGACTTCAGCAGCGCGGCCACACCGGCGACGTGCGGGGACGCCATCGAGGTGCCCTGAAGGAAGCCGTACGCGTTGTTCGGCATCGTCGACAGGATGCGGCCGTTGGCCGACGGGGTCTCCGGGATCTGGTACCGGTCGCCGCCCGGCGCCGCCACGTCGGTGACGCCCAGGCCGTAGCTGGAGTAGTACGACTTGGTGCCCTTGACGCCCGTCGCGCTCACCGTGACCACGCCCGGCAGCTGGGTCGGCACGTCGAGGCACACGTGCGGGTCGACCGTCCGGGTCACCGGCGTGGAGTCGTCGGGGCTGCTGGTGTCGACGATCTCGTCCGCGTCCAGGTCGTGGTTGGAGTTGCCCGCCGAGGCGATGTTGAGCGTGCCCTTCTTCTGGGCGTACAGCTGGGCCCTGTTGACCGCGTCGACAATGGCCTTCTGGTCGGGGTCGTCCATGCAGTTGTACAGCCACGGGTCGACGTAGTAGCTGTTGTTCGTGATCTCGACACCGTGGTCGGCGGCGAACACGAAGGCGCAGACGACGTTCTCCGGGTAGAAGAGGCCGTCCTTGGGGTCGCTCACCTTGATGCTGGACACCTTCGCCCCGGGCGCGACACCGGCCACGCCGATGCCGTTGCGGGCCGCCGCGATCTCACCGGCGACGTGCGTGCCGTGGTAGTCCTGCTCGGTGTACGGACGCCAGGCGCCCTCGGAGGTGTCCGCGACGCCGCCGACGCAGTTGGCCGACTGGGACGCCGAGAAGTTCGGCGCGAGGTCCGGGTGGGTGTCGTCGACGCCGGTGTCGATCACGGCGACCGTCACCTTCTTGCTGCCCGGGTTGATCTCCGCGGCCTTGTCGGCGCCGATCGCGCGCAGGTCCCACTGGTCGGCCTCGAGCGGCTCGCTCTCGCCCGCAGCGGCCGAGGCGCTCGCGGTCCTCGCGGCGTCCGCCTTCGACAGGAGCTGCACCGCTCCCTCATCGGTGGTCCCCGCGAGGGTCAGCGGCGCGGTCCGCGTGGCGCCCGCCGACTGCACTCCGCGCACCGCGCGTATCGTCGGGCCGAAGTCGGGGTTCGCCGAGTGCGCGACGAGCACGCCGATCTTCTCGTACGCCACGGTGACGGTGCCGCCGGCCGCGGCGATCGCCTTCTTCACCGACTCGATCGTGCGGTGGTCCACCTTCGTGTTGACGACGTACGCCAGGGTCCCGGCGTCGGCCGTCTGCGTGGCGGAGGTCGTGACCGGGGCCGCCGAGGCCGCCACCGGCAGGAAGCCGAGGGAGGCGGTCAGCGAGAGCACGACGGGCACCGCGAGGGCGAGGCGGCGTCTGGAAGGCAGATGAGCCATGGGGTCTCCACATCATCCGGAATCGAGACCGGCCCAGGACACGGTCGCGCCTGGGCAGGTACATGACGGGTGGTGCAGGCCTGAAGCTATCTTCCTGACTCGCCGGCCAGCAATGACCTACGGCGATGACTTCCGAAGAACCCGATCGAGAAGTACCCGATCGAGTTGAACCGGTCCACGCGCGCCGCCGTGACCTTGTGCAGGGAGCCCGAGGACGATCGAGCCCCCCGCACACCCGCCATCCGCAATGCGAGGAGACTCCGTGGCCACCGAGACACCGCCCCCCTCGAAAACCTCAGCCCAACTCCCCTCCACCGAGGAGTTCGTCGCGGTGCAGGAGAGTGCGGAGTTCGCCGAGCTGCGCCGCTCCTACCGCAGTTTCGCCTTCCCGTTGACCGTGGCCTTCATCGCCTGGTACCTGCTGTACGTCCTGCTGTCCAACTACGCGGGCGACTTCATGGGCACCAAGCTGTTCGGCAACATCAACGTCGCCTTCGTCCTCGGCGTAGCCCAGTTCGTCACCACGTTCCTCATCGCCTGGTGGTACTCGCGGCACGCCGCCGCGAAGCTCGACCCCAAGGCCGATGCCATCAAGTCCCGGATGGAGGGCGGCGCATGAGCCCCGCGATCACTTTGGCAGCCGGCGAGGCCGGCGAGCACCGGCCACTGATCATCAGTCTGTTCGCGGTGTTCGTCGTCGCGACACTCGTCATCACCGTCTGGGCGGGCCGCCAGACCAAGGACGCCGCCGACTTCTACGCGGGCGGCCGCCAGTTCAGCGCCTTCCAGAACGGACTCGCGGTCTCCGGCGACTACATGTCGGCCGCGTCGTTCCTCGGCATCGCCGGCGCGATCGCCCTCTTCGGCTACGACGGCTTCCTGTACTCCATCGGCTTCCTCGTCGCCTGGCTGGTGGCGCTGCTCCTGGTGGCCGAGCCGCTCAGGAACTCCGGCCGCTACACCATGGGCGACGTCCTGGCGTACCGCATGCGCCAGCGCCCGGTCCGTACGGCGGCGGGCACGTCCACCATCGTCGTGTCGATCTTCTACCTGCTGGCCCAGATGGCGGGCGCCGGCGTCCTCGTCTCCCTGCTGCTCGGCATCACCTCCGACGCCGGCAAGATCGCCATCGTCGCCCTCGTCGGCCTCCTGATGATCGTCTACGTCTCCATCGGCGGCATGAAGGGCACCACCTGGGTCCAGATGGTCAAGGCCGTGCTCCTCATCGGCGGCACCCTCCTGATCACCTTCCTGGTGCTGCTGAAGTTCAACTTCAACATCTCCGACCTGCTCGGCTCGGCCGCCGAGAACAGCGGCAAGGGCGCCGCCTTCCTGGAGCCCGGCCTCCAGTACGGCGCGACCGGCACCTCCAAGCTGGACTTCATGTCCCTGGGCATCGCCCTGGTGCTCGGCACGGCCGGCCTGCCGCACATCCTGATCCGCTTCTACACGGTCCCCAACGCCAAGGCCGCCCGGAAGTCCGTGAACTGGGCGATCGGCATCATCGGCGGCTTCTACCTGATGACCATCGCGCTCGGCTTCGGCGCCGCGGCCCTGATCTCCCAGGACGAGATCATCGCCTCCAACCCGTCCGGCAACACGGCCGCGCCCCTGCTCGCCCTCCACCTGGGCGGCGTCGACTCGACCTGGGGCGCGATCCTGCTCGCCACGATCTCGGCGGTGGCCTTCGCCACGATCCTCGCCGTCGTCGCCGGCCTCACCCTCGCCTCGTCGTCGTCCTTCGCGCACGACATCTACGCCAACGTCATCCGCAAGGGGAAGGCCACCGGCGCGGAGGAGGTCCGCGCCGCCCGCTGGGCGACCGTCTTCATCGGCATCGTCTCCATCGGCCTGGGCGCCCTCGCCCGCGACCTCAACGTGGCCGGCCTGGTCGCCCTGGCCTTCGCGGTCGCCGCGTCCGCGAACCTGCCGACCATCCTCTACAGCCTGTTCTGGAAGCGGTTCACCACCCAGGGCGCCCTGTGGTCGATCTACGGCGGTCTGATCGTGGCGGTCGGCCTGGTGCTCTTCTCGCCCGTGGTCTCCGGCGACCCCAAGGCGATGTTCCCCGACGTGGACTTCGCCTGGTTCCCGCTGAAGAACCCCGGCATCATCTCCATCCCGTTCGGCTTCCTGATGGGCTGGCTCGGCACCGTCCTGTCCAAGGAGGAACCGGACACCGGCAAGTACGCGGAGCTCGAGGTCCGGTCCCTGACCGGCACCGGCGCCCACTGAGGGACGTCCCCGGAGCGGCCGCGTCGTAGGGACCTACGACGCGGCCGCGTCTTACGTCGTGGGATCGGCGGCTGTCGTTGTCGGTGCCGTCGCGTACGCTCGCAGGTGACGGAACACATGCGATCCGCTACGAGGGAGGGGGCCCACGTGCTCATCGACACCTACGGCCGAGTGGCCACCGACCTGAGGGTCTCGCTGACCGACCGGTGCAACCTGCGGTGCACGTACTGCATGCCCGAGGAGGGCCTGCAGTGGCTGGCCAAGCCCGACCTCCTCACGGACGACGAGATCGTCCGCCTGATCGACATCGCGGTCCGCACGCTCGGCATCGAGGAGGTCCGCTTCACCGGCGGCGAGCCCCTGCTGCGCCCCGGCCTCGTCGGCATCGTCGAGCGCGTCGCGGCCCTCACCCCGCGCCCCCGGATGTCCCTGACGACCAACGGCATCGGCCTGAGGCGCACGGCGACCGCCCTGAAGGCCGCGGGCCTGGACCGGGTCAACGTCTCCCTCGACACGCTCCGCCCGGACGTCTTCAAGACCCTCACCCGCCGCGACCGCCACAAGGACGTCCTCGAAGGCCTCCAGGCCGCCCGCGAGGCCGGCCTGACCCCGGTGAAGGTGAACTGCGTCCTGATGCCGGACCTGAACGACGACGAGGCCCCCGACCTGCTGGCCTGGGCAGTCGAGCACGAGTACGAGCTGCGCTTCATCGAGCAGATGCCCCTCGACGCCCAGCACGGCTGGAAACGCGAGGGCATGGTCACCGCCGGGGACATCCTGGCCGCCCTGCGCACCCGCTTCGACCTGACCCCCGAGGGCGACGAGGCACGCGGCTCGGCCCCGGCCGAGCGCTGGCTGGTGGACGGCGGACCCCACCGCGTCGGCGTCATCGCCTCCGTCACCCGCCCCTTCTGCGCGGCCTGCGACCGCACCCGCCTCACGGCCGACGGCCAGATCCGCACCTGCCTCTTCGCCCGCGAGGAGACGGACCTGCGAGCGGCCCTGCGCTCCGGCGCCCCCGACGAGGAGATAGCCCGCATCTGGCGCCTGGCCATGTGGGGCAAGAAGGCCGGCGCGGGCCTGGACGACCCGTCCTTCGTGCAGCCGGACAGGCCGATGTCGGCGATCGGCGGCTAGGGCCCCTCGGTCGCTTCCCAGTCCTCGAACTTCACCACGTCCTTGAGGAAACCCCGGACACCGAGGAACTGGGACAGGTGCTCGCGGTGCTCTTCACACGCCAGCCACGTCTTCCGCCGCTCCGGCGTGTGGATCTTCGGGTTGTTCCACGCCAGCACCCACACGGCACCGGCACGGCAGCCCTTGGCAGAGCAGATCGCGTCACTCACAGGTTCGTCTCACAGGTGGGAAAACAAGGCGACGCCGAGCAGCCACGGGGGGAGCTGCCCGGCGTCGGTCTGTCGCTCCGACGGGGGATGCGGAGCGCGTACGAAGTATGTCACGGGTAACCGGCCCCACGGCACCGGAACAACATGATTGATCTGAGCTTTTCCTGAGCTTGGCGCACCGTCCGCTCACGGCCGGCTCACGGCCGCCGCTCGGCCGGATCGGCCTCCGCTTCCGTACGGTCGGATTCCGCGAAGCGCTCCTCTTCCGGGCCGGAAACACCGGACCCGGACACACCGGACCCGTCCTCCGCGCGCGGCGGCGCGAGCATCGGCCGCACCGGCGCCGTCACGAACGTCGAGGGAAGCCCCGGCGCGTTCTCCCGCCCGGCGTTGGCGATCACCACCGCGATGTAGGGCAGGACCGCCCCGAGGACCAGCGCCACCACGGCCACATGGCGCTCCACGTTCCACAGCACCGCCGCGAGGATCACGGCCAGGGTGCGGACCGACATCGAGATCACGTACCGCCGCTGCCGGCCTCGCACATCGTCCTGGAGTCCCTGACGGGCTCCAGTGATCCGGAACACCTCGACGTTGCCGCCGCCACTCCGCTTCCGCATCGCGTTCCACCATCCGCCCGCATCGAACTCTCCCCGGCATCCACCGTACGCCGCGACTGCGACACCTTCGAGGCCGGGGCGCCCACGGTGGGGCGGACGTCCTGCGCCGTACCGCGTACGGCTCCACCCGACATGCGCCGTACGGCAGACGGACCCACACTGGGGGCAATGCTCACGTCGAGCCGTACAAGGAGGCAGCCATGGGCTGGTTGTGGGCGATCATCGTGGGACTGGTGCTGGGCCTGATCGCCAAGGCGATCATCCCGGGCAGGCAGCACAGTCCCCTCTGGCTGACCACCATCTTCGGCATTCTGGGCGCCATCGTGGGCAACGCCGTCGCGCGCGGCTTCGGCGTGGACGAGACCCCCGGCATCGACTGGAGCCGCCACATCTTCCAGCTGATCGCCGCGATCATCATCGTGGCCTTCGGCGACATGCTGTACATGGCGACGCTGGGGAAGCGGAAGCACCGCACCTGAGCCGCGGCGCCCGGAAGGGGCCCGGCAGGGGCGCGGGGCTGTATCCGTCCGCGGCTCCGCCGCGGGGCGGGACGAGCCACGGCGAAGCCGCAGCCCGTGGAAACCCGCACCCCTGCGGCGGATCCCGGAAAGGGTGACTCAGCCCCCGGTGACCTCGACGGCCGCAAGGTTCTTCTTGCCGCGCCGCAGCACCAGCCACCGCCCGTGCAGCAGGTCTTCCGCGGCCGGGACGAAGTCCTCGGCGGTGACCTTGACGTTGTTCACGTAGGCACCGCCCTCCTTCACCGTGCGCCGCGCGGCCGACTTGCTGGCCACCAGGCCGACCTCGGCGAACAGGTCCACGACCGGTCCGAGTTCGGTGACCCGGATGTGCGGCACCTCGGACAGGGCCGCCGCCAGCGTCCGGTCGTCGAGGTCCGCCAGCTCGCCCTGCCCGAAGAGCGCCTTGGACGCGGCGATCACGGCGGCCGTCTGCTCGGCGCCGTGCACCAGCGTCGTCAGCTCCTCGGCCAGCGCCCGCTGGGCGGCCCGGGCCTGCGGACGCTCCTCGGTCTGCCGCTCCAGCTCCTCCAGCTCCGCACGGGAACGGAAGGACAGGATGCGCATGTACGAGGAGATGTCCCGGTCGTCCACGTTCAGCCAGAACTGGTAGAACGCGTACGGCGTCGTCATCTCCGGGTCGAGCCAGACGGCGCCGCCCTCGGTCTTGCCGAACTTGGTGCCGTCCGCCTTGGTCATCAGCGGCGTCGCCAGCGCGTGCACGGTGGCGTCCGGCTCCAGCCGGTGGATCAGGTCCAGGCCGGCGGTGAGGTTGCCCCACTGGTCGCTGCCGCCCTGCTGGAGCGTGCAGCCGTAGCGCCGGTAGAGCTGGAGGAAGTCCATGCCCTGGAGGATCTGGTAGCTGAACTCGGTGTAGCTGATGCCCTGGTCGGACTCCAGGCGGCGGGCCACGGAGTCCTTCGTCAGCATCTTGTTGACGCGGAAGTGCTTGCCGATGTCGCGCAGGAACTCGATCGCGGACAGGCCGGCCGTCCAGTCGAGGTTGTTGACCATGACGGCCGCGTTCTCCCCCTCGAAGGAGAGGAACGGCTCGATCTGGCCGCGCAGCTTGTCGACCCAGCCGGCGACCGTCTCCGGGGCGTTCAGCGTGCGCTCCGCCGTGGGGCGGGGGTCGCCGATCAGGCCCGTCGCCCCGCCGACCAGCGCCAGCGGCCGGTGACCGGCCTGCTGGAGCCGGCGCACGGTGAGCACCTGCACCAGGTGGCCGACGTGCAGGGACGGGGCGGTCGGGTCGAAGCCGCAATAGAACGTGACGGGACCGTCCGCGAGCGCCTTGCGCAAAGCGTCCTCGTCAGTGGACAGGGCGAACAGCCCCCGCCACTTCAGCTCGTCGACGATGTCCGTCACGGTTCTCGTGTCTCCTCGAGTGGGCTCGTAATCAGGTACGAGGTTATACGCCCTGGCTGACAGAGCTCATATTGAAGTCCGGCACCCTCAGCGCGGGCATCGCAGCCCTGGTGAACCAGTCGCTCCACTCCCGCGGCAGCGTCTTCTCCGTGCGCCCGGCCTCGGTGGCCCGGCCCAGCAGGCCGACCGGCGACTCGTTGAACCGGAAGTTGTTGACCTCGCCGACGACCTCGCCGTTCTCGACGAGGTACACGCCGTCCCGGGTCAGGCCGGTCAGCAGCAGCGTCGCCGGGTCGACCTCGCGGATGTACCACAGGCAGGTCAGCAACAGCCCGCGCGCGGTGCTCGCCACCATCTCGTCCAGCGAGCGGTCGTCGCCGCCGTCCAGGATCAGGTTGTCGCCCGCGGGAGCCACCGGCAGGCCGGTCAGCGCCGCGCTGTGCCGGCTGGTCGCGAGGTGCTTCAGCTCGCCCCCGTCGACCCATTCCGTGGCCCGGATCGGCAGCCCGTTGTCGAAGACCGACTGGTCGCCGCCCGAGGAGTGCGCGACGACGAACGGCGCCGACTCCAGACCCGGCTCGTTCGGGTCGCTGCGCAGGGTCAGCGGCAGCTCGGTCAGCTTCTCGCCGAGGCGGGTGCCGCCGCCCGGCTTGGAGAACACCGTACGGCCCTCGGCCGCGTCCCGGCCCGACGCCGACCACAGCTGGTAGATCATCAGGTCCGCGACGGCGGTCGGCGGCAACAGCGTCTCGTACCGACCGGCGGGCAGCTCGATCCGCCGCTCGGCCCAGCCCAGGCGTACGGCGAGCTCGGCGTCGAGCGACGCCGGGTCGACGTCCTTGAAGTCCCGGGTCGACCGGCCCGCCCACGCCGAGCGCGTACGGTCGGGCGACTTGGCGTTGAGCTCCAGCGTCCCGTTCGGCTGGTCGTGCCGCAGCCGCAGCCCCGTCGACGTGCCCATGTACGTCGACACCAGTTCGTGGTTGGCGAAGCCGTACAGCTCGCGGCCGCCCGCCCGCGCGCGGGCGAACGCCTCGCCCAGGGCCGGCGCGAAGTCGGCGAACACGGCGGACGAGGTCTCGGCGGGCGCGTCCGTGAACTCCGGGGACGGCGCCACCCCGGTGACCAGCGGCTGCGCGTCCTCGGCGGGCCCGGCCCCGCGCGCGGCGGCCTCGGCGGCCCGCACCAGCGGCTCCAGCTCGTCCGCGGTCACGGCGGCCCGCGAGACGACCCCGGAGGCGGTGCCCTCCTTGCCGTCGACCGTCGCGATCACGGTGAGTGTGCGCGAGCGCGTCACACCGTTGGTGGTGAGCGCGTTGCCCGCCCAGCGCAGGTTGGCGGTCGACTGCTCGTCGGCGATGACGACACAGCCGTCGGCCCGCGACAGCTCCAGGGCCCGTTCCACGACCTCGTGCGGCTTGTTCGCCTTGTTGGTGCGCGCGCTCATCGACCCGCCTCCTGCGTCGTGTTCAGGCTGTGCTCTCCCGGGGGACGACCCCCGGACCCCCGGCCGGTCCTGCTGCTGGCGCTCATCGACCCGCCTCCTGCGTCGTGTTCAGAATGTTGACGCCCTTGAACAGGGCCGACGGGCAGCCGTGGGAGACGGCCGCGACCTGGCCCGGCTGCGCCTTGCCGCAGTTGAAGGCGCCCCCGAGGACGTATGTCTGCGGACCGCCGACGGCGGCCATGGAGCCCCAGAAGTCGGTGGTCGTCGCCTGGTAGGCCACGTCCCGCAGCTGCCCGGTGATCCGCCCGTTCTCGATCCGGAAGAAGCGCTGCCCGGTGAACTGGAAGTTGTACCTCTGCATGTCGATCGACCAGGACCGGTCCCCGACGACGTAGACGCCCCGGTCGACGCCTCCGATGAGGTCCTCCGTGGACATGCCCGCCGGATCAGGCCGCAGCGACACGTTCGCCATGCGCTGCACCGGTACGTGGCCGGGGGAGTCGGCGAACGCGCATCCGTTGGAGCGCTCGAACCCGGTGAGTCTCGCGATCCGCCGGTCCAGCTGGTAGCCGACGAGCGTGCCGTCCTTCACCAGGTCCCAGGCCTGTGCCTCGACGCCCTCGTCGTCGTACCCGACGGTCGCCAGGCCGTGCTCGGCGGTGCGGTCGCCGGTGACGTTCATCAGGTCGGAGCCGTAGCGCAGCTTGCCGAGCTGGTCGAAGGTGGCGAAGGAGGTGCCGGCGTAGGCGGCCTCGTAGCCGAGGGCCCGGTCCAGCTCGGTGGCGTGCCCGATCGACTCGTGGATGGTCAGCCACAGGTTGGACGGGTCCACGACCAGGTCGTACAGCCCCGGTTCGACGCTGGGCGCCCGCATCTTCTCGGCGAGCAGCTCCGGGATGCGCTCCAGTTCGTCGTCCCAGTCCCAGCCGGTGCCCGTGAGGTACTCCCAGCCCCGCCCGGCCGGCGGCGCGATCGTCCGCATCGAGTCGAACTCGCCGCTGGACTCGTCGACCGACACCGCGGTCAGGTGCGGGTGCAGCCGCACGCGCTGCTGCGTGGTCACCGTCCCCGCCGTGTCCGCGTAGAACTTGTTCTCGTGGACGGTGAGCAGCGAGGCGTCCACGTGATTGATCCCGTTCGCCGCGAGCAGCCGTGCGCTCCACTCCGCGAGGAGCGCCGACTTCTCCTCGTCGGGCACGGTGAACGGGTCGATCTCGTACGACGAGATCCACGTCTTGTCGGCGTGCACCGGCTCGTCGGCGAGCTCGACCCGCTCGTCGGACCCGGCGGCCTCGATGACCTGGGCGGACAGCTTCGCCATCGCCACCGCCTGGGAGGCGACCTTGGCCGCCGCGTCCATCGTCAGGTCCACGCCCGACGCGAACCCCCACGTGCCGCCGTGCACCACGCGCACCGCGTACCCGAGGTCGGTCGTGTCCGACGACCCGGCGGGCTTGGCGTCCCGCAGCCGCCAGGACGCGCTGCGCACCCGCTCGAAGCGGAAGTCCGCGTGCTCCGCCCCCAGCGCACGCGCGCGTGCGAGCGCGGCGTCGGCCAGGGCGCGTAGGGGCAGTGCCAGAAATGACTGGTCGATTTCATGGGGCACGGATGGGTTTCCCTTCGCGCTGTCACCGGTGAGGACCGTTCAAAACCGCTCCTGGGAGTGAATCATGTCCCCGCGGACCCGGGAGCAGGAAAATCGCGTCACCGGACGCCCCGCCTCCGCGTGATTTTCCCGTTACCGAGGGTGCGTTGTCGGTGGCAAGTGTCAGTATCTGTCCATGCACGGTTGGGGGCTTGATTTTCGTACGTGGCTGTTGTCGCTCGACGAGCGCAGTCTGCGGGGGTTGTTGGCGCAGCACCAGTGTCTGCGGCGCAGACAGTGCCAGCACCGGCGGCGTCCGAAGGACGGGGCGAAGGAGTTACCGGGGGCGGTCGCCTCACGACGCGACGCGCACTCGGTACGCGTGTGGTTGACCACCGCGACGGAACCCATGCTCCAGTCGGCCGCCGCCTGCGGTGTCGCCTGGGCCTCCCAGACGCTCGTGGGGGTCCACGGCTTTCCGGGGCACGTGGTGGCGCATCCCACCGAGGACCAGCTGCTCACGATGCTGGAGGTCCTGGAACCCACCCTGGCCCGGTGCGCCGTCTACGGGCTGCTCGTGCCGGAGGCCCTGAGAAGGCTGCCCGCGGCGGAGATCGCCGCGCGGCACAGGGACCGGTGCCTGGCCGCGGCGGACCGTGAACCGCCGCCCGACGCCAGGGAGATCGGCCCGGCGCTCGCACGGGAACTGGGCGAGCGGGAGCAGCCGGGCGCGTCGGCGGACGGCCGGGGAGAAGAGGCGGGGGACGACTGTCCCCAGGGCACGGAACCGGCCGGTGGCCAGGAACGGAGGGGGACGGGGATGACGACGGCCGAGGTGCGGGCGGTCGGCACCGGCGACGACGGCGACGCCGTCCGCCGGGCGGCGAACGCGCTGCGGGGGTCCGGCGCCGACATAGCGCGGGACCTGCGGGACTTCGCCGACGCCGTGACGGAGGGCCGGCTGCCCGGGACGGCCGAGGGACTGGCCGACCGGCTGACCGCGTGGGCCGGCGAACGCGCCCGCCTCGCGGAGACGGTGTCCGCTCAGGAGGGCCACTGGCCCGCCGACGCCGGATACGCGGAACTCGCGGCGGAACTCGACCGCCTCGGCCGGCTCCGGGCCGAACGGGTCGAGGCCCGCGCCCAGTTGGAGAAGCTCCGGCTGCGCGCGGCGCAGTACGAGGGGCTGATCGCGGAAGCGGTGGCCGAGGCGGAGGCCGACGGCCTGCGCATGGCGCTGGACGGCATACGCGGCCAGATGGCGCGGTTCGAGGCGCTGTTGGGGACGGGGACGCCGTCGGTCGCCGAGGGGACGACGGCCGTGGAACCGGCCGCCGTCGAGTCCGCCGTCGAGCACGCCGGAGGGCCTGGCGCCGAGCCCGAGGCCGTGGCCGGCACGCCGGGCGGGCGCCCCGGCGCGCAGGACCCCACCGCCGACGGGACGGACGGCCTCGGGAGCGTGGCGGACAGCGCGCTCCCCGAGACGGACCGCGTGCCGCGCGCGGTGGACGGCGTACCGCAGTCCGCGGAGGGCGGCGGCGCCGATGCCGACGGAGCCGACGCGCCCGCCGAGGAGGGCGCGGAGGGTGTGCACGCACGCGTACCGGCCGGCCCGGTCGCCGAGGCCGGGACTCTTGAGCCGTGCGGAGAGCCGCCCCAGCCGGGCGGCACCTCCTCGTCCAGCGACCGCCCGTCGTCGAGCGAGCCCCTCCGCCCGCAGGTCGTCGAGCCCCGGCCGGACACCCACTCCCGGCCGGCCACCGACCCCACGTCCCTCGCCCGGCCCAGGCCCGCCCCGCAGCCCGTCGCGGACCCGGAACCGCACCTCGCCCCGCAGCCCGCGCCGCGGCCCCAACCGGCCCACACGCCCACCGCCACCACGGCCACCGCGCCGCCCACCCTCACCTCGAACACCGTCAACCCACCCACCGTCACCACGCCCAACGCCACCACCGTCCTCCACACCACCTCCGCCACCCCCAACCCCCCTCCCACCCGGCCGGCACAGCGCCTCACCGAGGAAGTGGCCCACCCCTGGACGGCGCCGGAGGGCGGCCCGTCCCCGCTCGCCCGGCTCCTCACGCGCGGGCACCTGCCGCAGGCCTACTGGATGACGGCGGCGTCCGAGGAACTCCCGCACCGCACCAGGGCGCTGTCCTTCCTGACGGCCGCCTTCGCCTGCGCCGACGTGGACGGCGCCACCCAGGTGCAGAGGGAGCACGACATCACGGTCCTCGACCTGGTCGAGGACCGTGAGGCGCACCTCGTGGCCCTGGTCGCCGCGATGAGGTCGGGCCTCACGGCGGGCTGGCCGCACACCCTCGTCAGCGACTTCAGCATGCCCTCCGGCCTGTCCCAGCCCTGGCAGCACCTGCTGATGGTGCTCAAGGAAGCCGTGCGCGAGTGCCACATCTTCGTGCCCGGCGCTGCCGAGCAGGCCACCGAGCTGGACCACCAGGTCACCGTCCGCGACCTCGAGGAGTCCGCGCGGGTCCTCCTGGAGGACCTCCCGCGCCGGAAGATCAAGTACCAGCGCGCCTCCCGGGTGCTCCAGTACCTGACCGGCCCCTCGGGACAGCTCCACCAGGCGCTGCGGGCGGTGCTGGACTGGGCCCGCGGCACGGCCGACGACACCGCGCTCAGGGCCTTCGGCGAGAACCTCCGCCGCAGCGAGTACGTCGACCGGCTCATCGAGGACGCCGACAGCCGCTTCCGCACCCCGAAGCAGGCCAGGGAAGCCATCCACTCGGGTGCGCTGCGCCAGCTGCACGCCACGATCCGCTCGGTGGGGGAGCTGACCGCCAAGGCCGAGGCGATGGCCGCCGCGGCCCAGGCCAGGGACGCCGCCTCCGGCCCGAAGGTCCCCCAGGTCGAGGCCGCCGTGGCGGACCTCGTCTCCTACGACGACCCGCCGGGCGTCGGCGGAGCCGCTCTCGGCCTGCTCAGGATGTGGCTGGCCGCGGAACCCGTGGTCCCCACCGGAGCCCTGGTCGAACCGGACGGCTCCCTGCGCCCCTCCGACGACTGCCTGCTCCTGCTGCCGGACCTCCCGCGCGACGCCACCGGCCGGCTCGACCTCGCCGACCCGCGCACCGCCCCCGCCCTGGCCGGCCTGCTCTGCCCGGCCTCCCCGGAGACGGCCCTGGCCGAGTACCTGGACCGCGGCGACCTGCACCTGGCCCGGGCCCTGGTCCGGATGGCCGGCGAGTCGGGCGCGGAGCCGGCCGTGCAGCCCGACTGGCTGGAGGACGCCGTACGCCGCTGCCGTGAGGCGGAGAAGGCGTGGCGCCGCAGGATCGGCGAGCACCACCGTCTGGCCGCCTCGCACCTGGCCCAGATCCGGACGCTGAACCTGATGCCCTCCGACACCGAGCGCGAGTTCACCGGCCGGCTCCAGGAGTTCGCGGACGGCGACGAGGCGGGCCGCTACCGCTACGCCCTCGGCGCCCTGCGCGACCTGGTCGCCGAACTCACCGAGCTGGTCGCGGAGTCCACCAAGCGCCTGCGCGAGCGCCTGGAAGCGGTGTGGTTGGACCCCGAGCGCCCGCTCTCCGAGCCGGACCACGAGCGGATCCTGCGCCTGATCGACGAGGGCGACACCGTCACCGCGCAGGAGTTCCTCGCGCTCGTGGAGAGCGGCCAGCGCCTGCCCGACCGACCCGACGACGAGGGCGCCGAACTGCGCGAGTTCCTGGCCGGCCTCACCGGCCCCGGAGCCCCCGCGCCCGGCGGCGACGGCGTCCCCGCCGGCTGGTGGGTCGACCGCTACAGCCGGGGCGAGAAGGTCACGCCCAACGCCGATCTGGGCCTCGCCTCCTGGAAGGCCCTGTGCACCAAGAAGGGCCGCAACGGCGACTGGCGGCACCACATCTCCCGGGTGCTGCGGCTGCTGGGCCTGAAGCCCACCGCCCAGTTCCAGATCGAGCGCACGGGCCAGGGCGTCCGCCGGTTCAAGGGACGCGCCACCGTCACCGAGGCTCCCGGGTACGTCGCGGCGCTCGGCTCCCGCGCCACCGCGTACACCGTCCTGCTGATCTGGGAGGAACAGCGCGCCGACGGGCCCCTCGCCCACCTCGAGGACTCCGACGTCGACGCCAACATCGTCCTCTACCTGCACCCCCTCGGACCGGAGGGCCGCCGCACCCTCACCGAGGCCTCGCGCCGCAAGGCACAGCAGGCCCTCGTCGTCGACCCCGCCGTGGTCGGCTGGATGGCGGCCCGCGCCCCCGGCGCCTTCCGCGCCCTGCAACGCGTCACGCTGCCCTGGGCGTCGTACGACCCCTACACCCCCTTCGTCGCGGGCGCCGTGCCCCCCGAGGTCTTCTACGGCCGCGACCAGGAACTGCGCGAGGTGATGAACCCGGAGGGCGGGCTCTTCCTCTACGGCGGGCGCCAGCTGGGCAAGTCGGCGCTGCTGCGCAGGGTGGCGGAGCTGTTCCCGAGCAACTCCGACGCCAACGTCGCCGTCTACCTGGACCTCGTCAAGGCCGAGATCGGCCAGGCGGAGTCACCCGAGCGGATCTGGAACCTGCTGGCCGAGGACCTGAAACGGCAGAAGGTCATCGACGCCCGGAAGGTGTCCGACCAGGCGGGTCCCGACGTGGTGGCCAAGGCGATCCGCAGCTGGCTGGACGCCGACGACTCCCGTCGGCTGCTCATCCTCGCCGACGAGGCGGACGCGTTCCTCACCGCCGACTCCCGCCGGGTCTTCCGCTCCGGCGGCGAGTCCACGTTCCAGAACGTCAAGCGCTTCCAGCACCTCATGGAACAGACGGACCGCCGGCTCAAGGTCGTCTTCGCCGGCCTCCACCAGGTGCAGCGCTTCGGTGAGCTCTCCAACGTCTCCACCGCGCACGGCGGTCCGGACGTGCTGGTCGGCCCGCTCAACCCCACCGCCGCCGTACGCCTGGTCACCGAACCCATGGCGGCCCTGGGCTTCGTCTTCGAACGCCCGGAGCTGGTCTGGCGCATCCTGGCCATCACCAACTACCAGGCCAACCTCGTGCAGATCTTCTGCAGCGAGCTGGTCCGCACCCTCCAGGCCCGCTCCCAGCGCGGCCCCCACCGTCCCACGCCGATCACCGAGACGGACGTCCAGGACGTCGCGGCCTCGGAGACCGTGCGCACCCGGCTCGCCGAGCGGCTGCGCTTCACCATCAACCTGGAGGACCGCTACCGCGTTCTGACCCTCGTCATCGCCCTGCGCAGCCTGGACGACGGCTACCGGGGCGACTACTCCGCCGAGGAACTCCTCCAGTGGGCCCGGGAGGCCTGGGAGGAGGGCTTCCAGGAGCTGGGCGTCAAGCAGGTGCAGATCTACCTCAGGGAGATGGTCGGCCTGGGCCTGCTGGTGCAGCTGGGCGACCGCTCCCGGTTCGCCGTCCGCAGCCCCAACGTCGTCAACATGCTGGGCACCCGCGACGAGCTGCTGCTGGAGCTGCGGGAGACCGAGTTCAGCCAGCCCTACGAGTACGACCCGAGGGCGGCCCGCCGACTGCTGGGGCGCGACGGCCGCAGCGATCCGCATCGTTACGTGACGCGCTACAGCCCCCTCACCGAGGGCCAGCTGCACGAGGCCGCGCAACCGGGCGTCACGGTGATCGGCACCACCAGGCTCCACCGCCCACAGCTGATGATCAGAGCCACGGAGCGGTTCGCCGAGACGCGCGGCGTGGAGGTCCGCCGGGCCACCGCGGAGCACGACCTGCGCGCGGTGCTCACCGACGCCTCCCGCCTGCGCAAGAACTACGTCCTCGCCCTCGACCTGCGCGGACTCGACGGGGCGGCGCTGGCGGACGCGGTGCGGCTGTGCGTGGAGCACGCGGGCCCCGCCGCCGACGCCCTCGTCCACCAGGCCGAGGGCCGCAAGCGCTCCAACCACCGTTCTGTGTTCGTGGTCGCCGACGCGCTGGCCGTAGAAACCGTGCAGGAGCCGCCGCAGGGGGTCGAACCGCTGCCCGTGCGCTTTCTGCGCCCCGAGCGCTGGTCGGTGGAGAGCCTGCGGGCGTGGCCGGAGTGCCCGTTCGTGTCCAAGGCCGACCGGGCTCGGCTGATCAAGGTCACCGGTGGGTGGGCCACGTGGGTGGAGGCGGCCATCGCGGACGTGACCGTCCAGGGGGCGACGCTCGACAGCGCTCTGGACAAGGCGGCCCGTGCGATCCGGCAGCCGGAGAACCTCGACAGGCACTGCGAGGAAGCCGGCCTGGAGCGCCGCGACCTGGACCTGCTCGCCCTGTGGAGCGGCTATGTGAGCGAGGGCCAGGGCGTCCCCATCGACCAGGTCGCCGAGGCGGTGGAACTGCCCGAGCCGGAGACCGAGGTCTGGCTCGCCCGCCTGGACCGGCTCGGTCTCGTCGACGCGGTCGCCGACGGCATCGCCATGGACCCGGTGACGTTCCGTGCCGTGGCCGCCCGTCACACCGGGGAGTGACGGTGGCCCCGACCGGTGAGGAACTGGCCCGGCTGCCGGGCGTGCGCGGCCAGATCGAACGCATAGCGGCCGATCTGGCCGCCGGCCGCACCTGCGTGTGGCTGATGCCGGACGACCTCGTCGACCAGGGCGTCGCCGAGGACCTGCACCGCGCGGTCATGGCGCGCTGGCCGGAACAGGTCCAACTGCCCGAACCCGCGACCGCGCCGGAACCGGACGAGTGGGCCGGCGAGGGGGACGAGTGGAACGCCGAGGCGGACGGGGCCGCCTGGCCCGCCGGTCCCGCCGACGACGTCCCGCTGCTCGACGGGTTCGACGACGG
This sequence comes from Streptomyces sp. NPDC014995, assembly GCF_043080745.1. Classification (NCBI taxonomy): domain Bacteria; kingdom Bacillati; phylum Actinomycetota; class Actinomycetes; order Kitasatosporales; family Streptomycetaceae; genus Streptomyces; species Streptomyces sp. NPDC014995. Next base: position 25,867 of record NZ_JBIBVX010000001.1, on the reverse strand, counting down.
CTTCGACATCGGCTGGGACCTCCCGGCCCCCCGGCGCGCCCCGGCGCCCACGTCCGCGGAAGGCGGGCCGTCGGAGCTGCTGACCCGGCTGGCCAAGGAACTCTCGCTCGACCCGGACCACGCGCTCGACGAGCTGACCGACCCCGCCGTCCACTGGCGGCCGGTCATCGGCATACGGGCCTGGACCGAACCCGACCCCCGCCAGGGCACCGCGGGACGCGCGGGAGAGCGCGGCCACGACATCGCGCGGCTGGTGCGCGCTCTGGCAGCGGCGATCAAGGAGGCGGGCCTCCCGCCGGAGCAGCGGCCACGGCTGATGGTCACCGGCCGGCTCCGCGACCTGCCTCCCCAGCTCCCCGACGAACTGGAACTGGAGCTGGCCACCGCCTCGGTCCACTGGTGGTGGGGCACGATCGGCCGGCTCGACAGCGCCACCCTCCTGACCGGGCTCGACGGACACCAGGACCACGGCCGCAGGCCCGCCAAGGCAGGCACGGTACTGCGCGCACGGGTCCTGCGCGCGGTGCGCGCGGAGGTGGCCGGCGAGCTGTGCGGCGCGGACCTCGCCCTCGCGGCGGACCTCTTCGCCCGCTGGGACGGCAGCGACCGCACCCTCGACGACTGCCTGCGCGCCTGCCTGACCGCCCGGGCCCGGGCGGTGGCAGCCGACCGCCCGGCGGTGCACAGCGGCGCCGGCCTCCAGCACAAGCCGCCGTCGGGCCTGCGCCGGGCCTGGGCGGACGGGACCGTGCAGGCCTGGGAGGGCCGGCCCAGACTGCACCCCGCGCTGTGGCACAACGACGGCACCGGGAGCCGCCCCGACCAGGTCAACGTCCTGGTCGGCCTGGCGCAGGCCCGCGTCCTGACGCCGTGGATCGAGGAGGCCCGGCGCGCACTGGCGGAGCTGGCGCTGTCCTTCGCCAGCCGGCCGGTGGCGGAACTGGTGAAGCTCCACCTGAGGACCCGGCTCCCCGACTGCGACACCCACCCGGAGCGCACCTTCCGGTGCGCCGAGGCGGCCGAACTGCAGCGCGCCTGCCTCAGCGGCCACATATCCCTGCCGGTCGAGGAACGCCTCCTGCTCGCGACACTGGTCAAGGCCCGCAACCGGCTCGCGCACCGCCAGGTCCTCCGGGACGAGGACCTCGACGACCTGTGTGCCAGACTGACGGCCGCCGACCTCCGATGGGGCCGTGACACGCAAGGACTGTAGGAATCCGACAGTGGCGCCGGTGCCCCACTGTCGGTGCCCGAATGTCCCCGAGCCGGGGCGGACCGATAGGTTTCGAAGGAAGCCGCCTGTCAACCAGCGTCCGGGCGGTTGTGTCAGACCCCTATGGAAAGGGTGATCCGTTGAGCCGCTCGGTTCTCGTCACCGGAGGAAACCGGGGCATCGGCCTCGCCATCGCCCGCGCGTTCGCCGACGCCGGCGACAAGGTCGCCATCACGTATCGCTCGGGTGAGCCGCCCGCCGGCTTCCTGGCCGTCAAGTGCGACATCACCGACGCCGAGCAGGTGGAGCAGGCCTACAAGGAGATCGAGGACGCGCACGGCCCGGTCGAGGTGCTGATCGCCAACGCGGGCGTCACCAAGGACCAGCTCCTGATGCGCATGTCCGAGGAGGACTTCACCTCGGTCATCGACACCAACCTCACCGGCACCTTCCGGGTCGTCAAGCGCGCCAACCGCGGCATGCTGCGCGCCAAGAAGGGCCGCGTCGTGCTCATCTCGTCGGTCGTGGGTCTCTACGGCTCGCCCGGCCAGGCCAACTACGCCGCCTCCAAGGCCGGCCTGGTCGGCTTCGCGCGCTCCCTCGCCCGTGAGCTGGGCTCGCGCAACATCACCTTCAACGTCGTCGCGCCCGGCTTCGTCGACACCGACATGACCAAGGTGCTCACCGACGAGCAGCGCGCGGGCATCGTCTCGCAGGTGCCGCTCGGCCGGTACGCGCAGCCGGAGGAGATCGCCGCGACGGTGCGGTTCCTCGCCTCGGACGACGCCTCGTACATCACTGGAGCCGTCATCCCCGTTGACGGCGGACTGGGAATGGGTCACTGATCACCATGAGCGGAATTCTCGAGGGCAAGCGCGTCCTGATCACCGGTGTGCTGATGGAGTCCTCCATCGCCTTCCACACCGCCAAGCTGGCCCAGGAGCAGGGTGCCGAGATCATCCTGACCGCGTTCCCGCGGCCCACGCTGACCGAGCGCATCGCCAAGAAGCTGCCGAAGCCCACCAAGGTCATCGAGCTCGACGTGACGAACGACGAGCACCTCGGCCGCCTCGCGGACATCGTCGGCGAGGAGCTGGGCGGCCTCGACGGCGTCGTCCACTCCATCGGCTTCGCGCCGCAGGACGCCCTCGGCGGCAACTTCCTCAACACGCCGTTCGAGTCGGTCGCCACGGCCATGCACGTCTCGGCGTACTCCCTGAAGTCGCTCACCATGGCGTGCCTGCCGCTGATGCAGAACGGCGGCTCGGTCGTCGGCCTCACCTTCGACGCGCAGTACGCCTGGCCGCAGTACGACTGGATGGGCCCGGCCAAGGCCGCCCTGGAGGCCACCAGCCGCTACATGGCGCGTGACCTGGGCAAGCAGAACATCCGCTGCAACCTCATCTCGGCGGGCCCGATCGGCTCCATGGCCGCCAAGTCCATCCCGGGCTTCAACGACCTGGCCGCCGTGTGGGACAGCCGCTCCCCGCTGGAGTGGGACCTCAAGGACCCCGAGCCGGCCGGCCGCGGTGTCGTCGCCCTGCTGAGCGACTGGTTCCCGAAGACCACGGGCGAGATCATCCACGTGGACGGCGGTCTGCACGCCATCGGCGCCTGATCCCCGCCCTCGTCGTCGACGCCCCGTCCCCCGCACCGCGCGGGGGGCGGGGCGTCACCCGTTCGGCCCACCCGGCCGGGCGGGGGAGGGCCCCAGCAGGCACGCTGAAGTGTGCGTCCCGCACGCGCTTCCCTCCCCAGCACGGCCGAGGAGGTCCCCTTGTGCGCCTGTCCAGCAGCCTGGCCCCAGTGACCGTCGCCGTCGCCGTCGCCGTCTGCCTCGTCCTCTCCCTGCCGTACGACGCCCTGCCCCACGCGCGCGTGGGGGCACCGGAACCCACCGCCAGGCCGGACCCGTTCGGAGCGGAGTGCCGCGTCGCCCTCCAGGGCTCCCACGTCGTCGCCCACTGCCACAACCCCTACGCCGACACCGACCGGGTCCGTCTGCACATCGAGTGCGCCCGCTGGTGGGACCTCGACACCGACGGCGCCCCCGTCGAGGCCGGGCCCGCGATGACCGTACGGCTGACCGGCCGGTGCTGGAAGGAGGTCCGTACGGCCTGGGTCAGCCACCAGAGGGCGTGAACCGCCCGGGCCGGCACAGGAACGGATAGCTCGCCGCCTCCAGGGCGGCCCGCTCCGCGTCCCCGGCCCGGATCGCGTCCAACAGCCGGGTGTGGTCCATGTGCGTCTCCGGGGTCAGCTCCTCGCCGACGTCCGCGCGCAGCCAGTCCCGCAGCACCTCGCCCAGGTCCGCGTACATCGCGGTCATGACGTCGTTGTGGGAGGCGGCCACCACCGCCAGGTGGAACGTCGCGTCCGCCGCGACGAACGCCTCCGCGTCGCCCGACTCCCATGCCTCCTCGCGCCGCAGCAGCAGCGCGTCCAGCTGCTTGAGGTCCTTCTCCGTACGCCGCTCCGCCGCCAGCCTCGCCGCCCCGGACTCCAGCGTGGAGCGCAGCTCGGCGATGTGCCGGGGGTCGGCGTCGGCGAAGCGGCGGTGCATCACGCCCGCCAGCTCACTGGTCGCCACGACGTACGTGCCCGAGCCCTGCCGGATGTCCAGCAGGCCGTTGTGCGCGAGCGCGCGGACCGCCTCGCGCACCGTGTTGCGGGCGACGCCCAACTGCTCGACCAGCTCGGGCTCCGTCGGGATGCGCGAACCCACCGGCCACTCGCCCGAGGTGATCTGGGCGCGCAGCTCGGCGATGACCTGCTCGGACAGCGCCGAGCGACGCGGGTGGCTCAGGGGCATGACACACCTTTGCACGCCGGGGCCGGGGACGAAGCACCCGGAGATGGACAGTCAATCATCCCATGATTCTATGATGGGTGGCATGGCTAGTGGAGAGACTCGGACGACGAGGTCCCCGGACCTGCGTACCCCGGCGGCGGACCAGGTGGCGGACGAGCCCACCCGAGCGGCCACGCGCGCGTGGCCGACACGGCTGCTCGTGGTCGGCATCGTGCTGTCCGCCCTCAACCTCCGCCCCGCCATCACCAGCCTCGGTGCCCTCCTCGAGGAGGTCCGCGACGGCCTCGGCATGAGCGGCAGCGTGGCCGGGCTGCTCACCTCGGTGCCCCCGCTCTGCTTCGCCGTCTTCGGCGTCATGGCCCCCCGCCTCGCCCGCCGCTTCGGACCGGGCGCGGTGGTGTGCGCGGGCATGGCCGCCATCGCCGCGGGCCTGCTCATACGGCCGTACGCCGGCAGCACGGCCGGCTTCCTGGCCGCCAGCGCCCTCGCCCTGATGGGCATCGCCGTCAGCAACGTCCTGATGCCGGTCATCGTCAAGCGCTGGTTCCCCGACCGGGTCGGCTCCATGACCGGCCTGTACTCGATGGCCCTCGCCCTCGGCACCTCGGCCGCCGCCGCGGTCACCGTGCCCGTGACCGAGGCGCTGGGTGGCGGCTGGCAGTCCGGGCTCGCGGTCTGGGCGGGCCTTGCGGCGGCCGCCGTACTGCCCTGGCTGCCGCTGGTGCGCGAGCGGGAGGCGGCGCCCGCCGGGCGGGCCACCGCACGCGCGGAGACGCCGACCGGGATGCGCGTCACCCGGAGCCGCACCGCCTGGGCGCTCGCCGTCTTCTTCGGACTCCAGGCCACCGCCGCCTACATCACCATGGGCTGGATGCCGCAGATCTTCCGGGACGCGGGCGTGGCCGCGAGCACGGCGGGCCTGCTCCTCGCCGTCACGATGGTGATGGGCGTGCCGCTGGCCTTCGTCATCCCGCGCGTGGCGGCCCGGCTGCCGCACCAGGGCCCGATCGTGCTCGCGCTCGGCGTCTGCGGTCTCGCCGGATACGCCGGCCTCCACTTCGCGCCCGCCGGTGGCGCCTGGGCCTGGGCACTGCTGCTCGGCGTCTCCAACTGCGCCTTCCCGCTGGCCCTCACCATGGTCGGCATGCGGGCCAGGACCGGCGTGGGCGTGGCGCAGCTGTCGGCCTTCGCCCAGAGCACCGGCTACCTGATCTCGATCCCGGGTCCGCTCCTGGTGGGCGTGCTCTACCAGCACAGCGGCGGCTGGGGGCTGCCCCTCGCGCTGATGGCGGCGCTGATGGTCCCGCAGATGGTGGTGGGCGTCCTGGCCGGCCGTGACCGCACGGTGGAGGACGAGGCCACCCGCCGACCCCGCGGCAGCCGGCGCGGGCGCGAGGTGCGAGACTGACCGCATGCCAGTGCTCGATCCGAACCCCGGGAACGGCCAGAAGAAGATGCTGCTCGTCTTCGGCTCGTTCTTCCTCATCTTCGTGATCATCGCCGTCATCGCGACGATCGCCTCGCCCTGACGGGCCCGCCCCACCCGGGGAGGGTGGGGCTGGCCCCCCTGTCCCCTAGGGGGTCAGGCTCAGGGTCAAGTGGGTGGATCACCGGATGGGCCGATGGCCGCCGGATCCGTACCTTCGAAGTGTGACCGCGCGAGGCGGACCACGGACCACTCGAAGACAGCGGAGGCACCCATGTCGGCCCCCACGCACACCCGGCCCCACCCGGTCGCCACGGGCGGCGTCGGCACCCGGCTGCCCTGGTGGGCCCTCGCTCTCCCGGCGCTCGCCTTCGTCACCCTGCTCGCGCTGATACTGAACCCCTCGGACGCCCAGGCGGCCGCCGGCGACCCGGCGATCACGCAGTTCGTCGAGCGCGTGCGGCAACTGCTCGCGCGCTAGCCGTGTCGATCACGCCCCGGGCACACCCCTCACACCCCGGTCCGCCGGTGAAGCCCCATGTCAACTCCCTGCGCCCCGTGGCCTGTTTCATGCGAAGCTGGGAGCCATGAGCGTCGCAGAACCCCGCAGGATCGTCCTCTTCCGGCATGCGAAAGCCGACTGGCCCCAGGTGCCCGACCACGAGCGGCCACTCGCAGAGCGGGGCCGTCAGGACGCCGCCGTCGCCGGACGCAAGCTGACCGACACCGGCATCCCCATCGACCTGGCCCTGTGTTCCACCGCGACCCGCACCCGCGAGACATGGAAGCTCGCCGTCCACGAGTTCCCGCAGCGGCCGAAAACCGTCTACGAGGAGCGGATCTACGAGGCCTCCCCGGGCGAGCTGATCGCCCTGCTCAACGAGACCTCCGACGACGTCCGCAACATCCTCCTCGTCGGCCACAACCCGGGCATCCAGGGCCTCGCCGACATCCTCTCCGGCAGCGACGAGGGTGAAGCCCGCGAGCGGATGAGCCGCCGTGGCTTCCCGGCCGCCGCCTTCGCCGTCGTGTCCTTCGACGGCTCCTGGAAGTCCCTGGAGCCGGGCGTGGGCACCCTGCTCGACTACTGGACGCCGTCGGAGTAACCGCCGCCAGGCGTATGTCCCCGCCACGCGCGTGGGCCCGGCACCACCGCGGCGCCGGGCCCTGTCGAGTCGTCGGCGCCGGGCGCCGGACCGCTACTCGTCGTGCGTGTCCGCCGCCTCGACCTCTTCGCGGGTGATGCCCAGCAGATACAGGACGGTGTCCAGGAACGGCACGTTCACCGCGGTGTGCGCCGCCTGGCGCACGACGGGCTTGGCGTTGAAGGCGACCCCGAGACCGGCCGCGTTGAGCATGTCCAGGTCGTTGGCGCCGTCACCGATCGCCACGGTCTGCGACAGCGGTACGCCCGCCTCCGCGGCGAACCGGCGCAGCAGCCGCGCCTTGCCCGCGCGGTCCACGATCTCCCCGGTGACCCGGCCCGTCAGCTTTCCGTCGACGATCTCCAGCGTGTTCGCCTGGGCGAAGTCCAGCCCCAGCCGCTCCTTCAGGTCGTCGGTGACCTGGGTGAAGCCGCCGGAGACGACCCCCACCTGGTAGCCGAGCCGCTTCAGCGTCCGGATGAGGGTGCGCGCGCCCGGCGTCAGCCGCACCTCCGCGCGCACCTTCTCGACCACCGACGCGTCCAGCCCCTCCAGCAGCGCCACGCGCGCGTGCAGCGACTGCTCGAAGTCCAGCTCGCCCCGCATCGCCGCCGCCGTCACCTCGGCGACCTCCTCCTCACAGCCGGCGTGGGCGGCGAAGAGCTCGATCACCTCGTCCTGGATGAGCGTGGAGTCGACGTCCATGACGACGAGCCGCTGGGCCCGCCGGTGCAGGCCCGCCGCCACGACGGCGACGTCGACACCGAGCGCGGCCGCCTCCGTGACCAGGGCGGTGCGCAGCGGCTCCGTCTCCACGCCGGAGACCGCGAACTCGACGGCCGTGACCGGGTACTTGGCCAGCCGGAAGATACGGTCGATGTTGCCGCCGACCTTGGTGATCCTGGCGGCGACGGCGGCCGTGGCCTCCGCGGTCAGCGGGTGGCCGAGCACGGTGACGAGGGAGCGGCCGAGGCCACGCGGACGGTTGTCACCGATGCCGGAGATGATCTCCGCCTGCATCTTCATCGACTCCGCCCAGCTGTGGACGGTCGACCGCAGGTCCCCCTCCAGCCCGCGCGGCGGCTCGGTCACCAGCGCGCACAGCACCATGCGGCCACGGGTGACGACCTGCTCGATGTCGACCACGTCGACGGAGTAGGCGGCGAGGGTGTCGAAGAGGCCGGCCGTGATGCCCGGCCTGTCCTTGCCGAAGATCTTGACAAGGAGAGTGGGGACGTCGGTCGGCGAGGTCTGCTCAGCGCTCATGGTGTACCCACCGTATCCGGCACCGAGTGCCTGCCGCCGCTGAGGTCCGTCTGGCGGACACGGAACAGTGCGTGACATGCGGGTAACAGCCTCCTGAAACCCCGGCCACGGCGTCCGACGCACCACCTCGGCGGGGCCTTCCCGGCTTGTCCGGCGGAGGCGCGGCCGGATGTGGGGGAGGAGGCGGCGGTGGCCCGTCGTCCGAGGACCTTCCCCCGGACCGTGGCGGCCCGTCGGCCCGCCGGGGCGGCGGCCCGCCCGGCCCCTGCCCGTCAGCACCGGAGGCCTCGCCCGCCTGAGCACTGCCCGGAGGAACGGCGTCCCGGCCCGAGCCCGGCCGGGGGCGGCGGTCCGGGCCGACCTGCGCCGGACTGAGGGCCACCCGCCGGTCCCGGCCTCCCCCCGCCCCCCTTCACCGCCCGCTCCCCGTCTCCCCCCGTCCGCCTCCCCGCGGCCGGGCCTCGCGCCCGGGATCCCCGTCTCCCGGCCGTGCGTCCTCCGGCTCCCTCAGGTGCTCCGGCATCCGCAGGTACGGATTGGTCGCCGGGTTGGGTGGCCGGTACGGCGGGCTCGGCGCGTACGGCCCGGACCGGTCGTCCATCGGCGGTGGATGCCCGGCTCCCTCCACGGACGGCGTCGCCGATGTGCGTCGGCCGTCCGGACGGGGCGCATCGCCCGAGCCGCCGACCGCCGTCCCCGCCGCCGTACCCCGGTCGTCCCGGTACGGCGGATGCCCGGCCCCTGGTTCCAACGCCCCGCGGCCCGCCGCCCCGATCCCCCTGTCACGGAGTGCCAACGGTGCAGCCCGACCGCCCGCCGCCCCGGTCGCGCAGGCCAGCAGTGCGCCGGTGGCGCCCGCCCCCGCGCCCCACGCGGCGCCGAGCAGCGAGGCCGTGCCGAGGTGCCCGTGCAGCGCGATCCCGGCCCCGAACGCGTCGAACCCGAGCACGGACAGGGAGGCGTTCACGGACACGTCCGTCAGCCGGGCGAGCAACGGGAGCGTCACCGCGGTCACGATCCCCAGCCGCAGCGCGCACCGCGCGACGAAGCCGGGGACGCCTGGATCCCGTACCCCGCCGGCAGGCGTCCGCACGCCCACCAACACCCCTGCCGACAGCGTCATCAGAGCCGTGGCCACCCCCAACAGCCACACGCGGATGTCGAGTTCGGCCAGCCGTGCCAGCGTCACCGAGTGCTCGCCCCGGACGCCCAGCAGGTCGTCCAGTGGATCCGGCAGGACGTTCGTCAGAGGACCAGTGGCGCGGCCGTCCCACGGCACGAACAGGCCGATGCCGACGCCGAGCCAGACCCCGTTCGGCGCGCCGAGCAGCGCCGCTCCCGCGATCCGCCCCGGATGGTCGTCGCCGGTCGCCGCGTACGCGGCCGCGGCCAACCCGGCCGCGACGGCCACCAGCAGCACGGTGACGACGGCGGACACGGCGGGCCGTACCACCCGGTGCACGGCCTCCCACCCGCGCGGCAGCGGTGTACGGCGCGAGGCCAGCAGCGCGATCAGCAGGACCCCCGCCGACCAGACCAGCCCACCGAGCAGCGTCGGGCCCGTGTCGACGGTGAAACCGACGGCCGCCCGCGCGTCCACCAGGTCCCCGAGCCGGTCCGGCAACAGCCCGCCGATGTCCCCGAGGTCGCCCAGCCCGGGCACCTCCACACCGCCACCGCCCACACCCCCGCCGGGCAGGTCGTCCAGCCCCAGCGCCCCGCCGTCGATCGTGACGACGTCGTGCCCCGCCCAGGCCAGTCCGCCCAGCATCGCCACGCACAACGCGACCACCGCGCCCGCGCGCGCGAGGAGTTCGGCCGGCGCCACCACAACTCCCGCCGTGCGCAGGGACCGTAGGAAGAACCACGACAACAGCAGCGCCCCGACCAGGCTCACGCCCAGTGGCGTGATCTCGACGGCCGTGCTCGCCTCCGCGCTCGTGAGGCCGAAAGCCGACACGTCGCCCGACGGCGTCACCGAACCACCCGCCCCGAGCGCCACCACCGCAGCCGTCATCGGACCCAACGAGCCCGCAGCGTCCGCCCCCAGCAGACGCAGCCCGAGCGCCGCCGTCCCCGCCATCCCGATCAACGCCCAGCTCACCGCGGTGATCGCGGACAGCAGCACATCCGCCCACGGCACACCCCCGCCGTACTGCGCGCTCCCGACGGGCCCCACACCCGTGCCGGCACTCATGCAGACCCCCCGATCCGCGGCGCGGAGCGGCGAAGATCGCCGCTTCCGTCCCCCTCGCGTGCGTTTACCACTCTCCGGCCCGGTTTCAACCCCGTCAACGGCAACGGCCGATGAGCTGGTGTGCGGTCTTCACAAGGCCCGACTTTCGGTCAGGGGGCCGCGCCTGAAATAGTTCCCGACGATGTTCGACATCCCTAGACTCCCTCTGATGGGGGTAACTCGGGGGACTACTCAGTGGGGCATGGAGTGCCGGAACTCGTACTGGAATTGAACGGACGCACCTGGACGCTCGATCCGTCCAGGGCATACACCCTCGGACGTGATCCGCAGGGCGACATCGTCCTCGACGACGCCAGGGTCTCCTGGCGTCACGCCACGGTCAGCTTCAACGGCCGTGGTTGGGTCCTGGAGGACCACGGCAGCACCAACGGCACGTTCGTGCAGGGTCAGCGGATCCAGCAGGTGGAGATCGGCCCCGGCTCGGCGGTGCACCTCGGCAACGCGAACGACGGACCGCGTCTGAGCCTCTCCGCGGCGGCCGCGGGCGTCGGCGTGCCGCAGGCTCAGCCGCAGCAGCAGCCGTACGCCGCGCAGGGGGCGAATCCGGGCTGGGCCCAGCAGGCGCCGCAGCCGCAGGCCGCGCAGGCCGGCTGGCAGCAGCCGCAGCAGGCCGCCGCGCCCATCCCGCAGCAGCAGGGTTCCGGCGTCGGCGCGGGGGCGCCGCCGGTCTACGGCGACCGCAGCCCGACCACGTTCCACCAGTTCTCCCTCGGCCGCGTCATGCGCATCGGCCGCGCCCTGGAGAACGACCTGGTCGTCTCCGACCTCCAGGTCTCCCGCAACCACGCCGAGTTCCACTCGACGCCCGACGGTCGTATGGAGATCCGCGACCTCGGCTCCCACAACGGCACCTACGTCAACGGTCAGCCGATCGCCAAGGGCGGCTCGCAACTGCTCGGCCCGACCGACGTCGTCGGCGTCGGCCACTCGACGTTCCGGATCGTCGGCGACCGCCTCGAGGAGTTCGTCGACACCGGTGAGGTCTCCTTCTCGGCCCGCCACCTGACCGTCACGGTCGACGGCGGCAAGCAGATCCTGAAGGACGTCTCCTTCGGCGTCCCGGAGAAGTCGCTGATCGCGGTCATCGGCCCGTCCGGCTCCGGCAAGTCCACCCTGCTCAAGGCGCTCACCGGCTACCGGCCCGCCAACCAGGGCGACGTCCTCTACGACAACCGCAACCTCTACAAGCAGTTCGCCGAACTGCGCCAGCGCATCGGTCTGGTCCCGCAGGACGACATCCTGCACAAGGAGCTGACCGTCAAGAAGGCCCTCAAGTACGCGGCCAAGCTCCGCTTCCCCGCCGACACCACGGCGGCCGAGCGCGACGCCCGCATCGACGAGGTGCTGCGCGAACTGAAGCTGGACATCCACAAGGAGAAGAAGGTCACCTCCCTCTCCGGCGGCCAGCGCAAGCGGGTCTCCGTGGCCCTGGAGCTGCTCACCAAGCCGTCGCTGATCTTCCTGGACGAGCCGACCTCCGGTCTCGACCCGGGCATGGACCGCGACGTCATGCAGCTGCTGCGCGGCCTCGCCGACGACGGTCGTACGGTCCTCGTCGTCACCCACTCCGTGGCCGAACTCGCCCTGTGCGACAAGCTGCTGGTGATGGCACCGGGCGGCGCCGTGGCGTACTTCGGCCCGCCGGAGGAGGCGCTCAACTTCTTCGGCTACGACAGCTGGGCCGACGTCTTCTCCGCCTTCGAGAACTACCGCGACTACGACTGGGCGGGCCGCTGGAAGGGCTCGCAGCACTACCAGATGTACGCCGCGGACATCGACGCCATCGCGCCGCAGTCCGTACAGATGCCGCCGATGCAGGCGATGAAGCCGCCCAAGCCGCAGGGCTGGATGTCGCAGTTCGTCACGCTGGTGCGCCGCTACGTCTCGGTGATCGCCTCCGACAAGGGCTTCCTCGCGCTGATGGTGATCCTGCCGGCCGTCCTGGGGGCGGTGAGCCTGCTCATCGACGCGGACCGCGGCCTGCTGCCCAACCAGCCGAACCCGCAGACCGGCCGGATCATCCCCAACGGCACGGCCACCACCGTCCTGCTGATCCTCGCGGTCGGCGCCTGCTTCGCCGGAGCCGCCAACTCGGTCCGTGAGCTGATCAAGGAACGGGTCATCTACGAGCGGGAGCGCGCGACCGGCCTGTCGCGCTCCGCGTACCTGATGTCCAAGGTGTTCGTGCTCGGCATGATCACCGTCCTGCAGGGCCTGCTGGTCGGCGTGATCGGCTTCTCCAGCCGGGAGATCCCGGAGGAGGGGCTGGTCTTCGGCAAGCTCACGCTTCTCGAACTCTCCGTGCCGATCATGGCCCTGGGCTTCACCTCGATGATGTTCGGCCTGATCATCTCCTCGCTGGTGAAGACCGCCGAGAAGACCATGCCGTTGCTGGTCATGTTCGCGATCATCCAGGTGGTGTTCACCGGCTGCCTGTTCGCCCTGAACGGCTCGATCGGCGTCAACCAGTTCTCGTACCTGATGCCGTCGCGCTGGGCGGTCGCCGCCGCGGGCGCCACGCTGGACTTCAACAAGATCAGCCCGCCCGAGGAGGGCGTCGACAGCGACCCGCTGTGGGAGCACACCGTCGGTGCCTGGACCATGGACATGGCCGCGCTGATCGTCCTCGGTGTGATCTGCGGCTTCTTCGTGTCCCGCTTCCTGCGCCGCCACGAGCCCGAGGTCATGCGGAAGTAGGTTCGCGATCCCGACCGGCACGGGCCGGGAAGACGGACGGAGGGCGGCACCCGGTGACGGGTGCCGCCCTCCGCTGCGTCGGGGGCTCAGTACGCGCTGTCGACGTTGTCCATGGAGCCGTAGCGGTCGGCCGCGTAGTTGCAGGCGGCGGTGATGTTGGCGACCGGGTCGTAGATGTTCCAGGACGTGCCGGGCACGTGGTAGGCCTTGAAGGTCGGCGGGATGACCTGGAGCAGGCCCTTCGACGGGACGCCGTTGATGGCGTTGATGTCCCAGTCGTTGATGGCCTTCGGGTTGCCCGAGGACTCCCGCATGATGTTGCGGTGAATGCCCTCGTAGGAGCCCGGGATGCCGTGCTTCTTCATGACGTCGAGCGACTCGCGGATCCAGCCGTCCAGGTTGTCGGGGTAGCTCTTCGCGGCGGCCTTCTTGATCGCGACGCGCTGAGCGGCCCGGCTCGCGGCCGCCTTGGCCTTGCGTTCCGCGGCGGCCTTCTGGGCGGCGGCCTTCTTCGCGGCGGCCGCGGCGGCGGCCTTCTTCTTCGCGGCGGCGGCCGCGGCGGCCGCCTTCTTCTTGGCGGCGGCGTCGGCAGCGGCCTTCGTCCTGGCTGCGGCGTCGGCGGCCTTCGTCTTCGCCTCGATGGCCTCGACCTTCAGGCCGGCGGTGGCCATCCGGCCGGTCACGCTGGGCGTGAGGTCCTTCACCTGCTCGGAGCTGTAGACGACGCGGGAGGAGGCGACGGCATCCGTCGTGGTCGTCTGTGCGTCGGCCGGCACCACGGAGAAGGCGAGGGCGGCACCGAGCGTGGCGACACCGGCGATCGCGATCTTGTGAGTGTTCTTGGGCATGGCGGAAGGACCTCTTCGAATAGCGCGGAGGTCGCTCTCTTTGTCCGTCGGCGGACACGGGTGCTTGTGGCACGAACACCGCGGGCAGAATCCCCGGCGCTGAGCGACGGCAGTAATTCTTAGCGGCCGCAAAATTCGGAGGCAAAGGTGTGACGTACGATCCCGGGTAGTGGATCAGGGAAGGGCAAATCGGGACAGATCAAGCCATCTGTCCCGTTCACGCCGTCCCTTTTCTCTCCTATTGACCCTCGTACGTGATGTGCACCCTATGTGCGGGCTCACATCGGGCGTCGATCGTTCTCACCCGCAGTTGCTGGAGCAAGGCTCTGAGTGAGGGCTGTTCGCCGCGAGGAGGAGGTGTGCGTCCCCGAACTCGTGCCACAGGTAGCGCCCGCGCAGCGCCTCGTCGTAACCCCGGTCGATCGCGGCCCGCCCCGCCACCGCCTCCAGCATCAGCAGATGCGAGGCTTCCGGCCCGTGCAGCCCGGTCAGCAGCCCGTCCACCACCCGCACCCCGCGCTCGGGCGTGACGACGAGGTCCGTCCACCCCTCACGCGCGCGGACCACCCCGTCCGGCCCGGCCGCCGACTCCACGGCCCGCACAGCCGTCGTCCCCACCGCGATCACCCGTCCGCCCACCCGTCCCCCGGCACCCCCCCTCCCGGGAAGCGCCGCCCGCCCTTGCCGTTCCGCCCTGACGGCGTTGATCAACCGGGCCGACGCCTCCGGCACCGTGAACCGCTCCGGATACGGCGCCTCGTGCGCCTCCGCCGAGGCCACCCCGGTGTGCAGGGTGACCGGCGCGAACCGCACCCCCCGGCTCACCAGCTCCGCCACCAGCCGCGCCGTGAAGGGCCGCGCCGCACTCGGCATCTCCGCACTGCCCGACCCGCCGGCCGCCGGCAGCGCGAACACCGTCTGGTACACGGACAACGGCTGGTCCCGCTCCGTATAGGAGTAACGGATGGGCCGCCCGTGCTCCCGCAGCAGCCCCAGCACGGACCCGCCGGACACCCGCGCCCACCACAGCCGCCCACCGCCCCCGCTCAGCGCCTCCTCCCACACGAGCCGCACACCCCCGGCCAGCCGCACCTCCGTCCCCGCGGGCCCTCCCGCACGCGCACGCGTGGTGCCCCTCCCGTCCGGATCGCGCAGCTCGACGGCCCACCGCCCGTCGTCCCCGCGCGTGGAGAAGTGCACCACCACGCGCGCGTGCCCGACCCGCCCGTCCACCGCGGCCGCCAGCGTGGGCGAGGTGTTCACCACCAGCAGGTCACCGGCCCGCAGCAGCTCGGGCAGCTCCCGGAACACGTGATGCGCCACCTCCGTCCCCCGCGACACCAGCAGCCGTACGGAGTCCCGGTCGCGCCCGGGCCCACGCTGCTCGGCCGGAACGCGCGCCGACAACTCCTCCGGTACGCGCAGGGCCGGCGTCATCGCCGTCCCTCCAGCAGCGCCGGCGCCCCGAACCGCCCGCTCGCCGGCCGCTCGTCCAGCAACCGCAGGAACGCCGGCACCACACTGCCCGGCTCCGGCCGCGGACCGACGTCGTCCGGTACGGCCGCCGCGTACAGGTCCGTGGCCATGTCCCCGGGGTCCACCGCCCACACCCGCAGCCCCGGCTCCTCCTCGCCGAGCACCGCCGCGAGCTGGTCGAGGGCCGCCTTCGAGGCCCCGTAACCGCCCCACGTCCCGTACGCCTCGGCCGCCGCGTCCGAGCTGATCGTGATCACCGCGCCCGCCCGCGCCCCGCGCAGCAGCGGCAGCGCCTCCTGGACGAGACCCAGCGCGGCCACGACGTTCACCTCCAGCGCCCGCCGCAGTCCGTCCAGCGGCAGCTCCTCCAGCCGGACCAGCGGCTCGGCGCCCAGCGCGCTCGCGTTGTTCACCAGCAGGTCGCAGCCGCCGAGCCGCCGGGCGGCCACCACCAGCGCGGACCGGTGCGCGGGATCCGTGACGTCCCCCGCGACCGCCTCGACCCGCGTCCCGTGCTCCGCGACCGCGTCCGCCGTCTCCTTCAGCACCTCCGCCGTCCTGGCGTCCAGCACCACATCCCAGCCCCGAGCGGCCAGCGCCTCCGCCAGCGCCCGCCCCAGACCCTTCGACGCCCCCGTGATGATCGCTACCGGCATGACATCCGTCCCCTCGTCCGACCCGCCTCCACCGGGCGGTGACCACAACGTAGGAACCGGACCGCCCGCCCCGCCTCGGACGCGGGGCGGGATCCACCGGGGCCCTTCGTCGTACGCCCCCGTGCCCCGGCCCCTCGCCCTACGCCCCGGCCCCTTGCCCTACGCCCCGGGCCAAGGGTCTGCGGCCCTCCAGGCCGTGTCTCTCGGATCATCCCGGGGCCGCGGGGCCGCGGGGCTCGGCACGCTGCGGGGCTCGGCACGCACATCTGCCGCGTTGCCGTCGGGCGTCCATGCTCCGCATCGACGCCCTCCTCCGACTTGCGGCTGCACGCACCGAGCCCCGCTCACCGGCGTCAGCCGGGCGCCGCGGCCTCGAGTCGGGCTGATCCGAACGCCACGGCCTAGGTCTCGCGGCCCACCCCACCGCCGTCAGAGGTCCGATCCCGCTGTCACGGCCCGCCGGTACCGTGAGGACATGAGTCAAGGCCCCCGGTCCGGCCTCGCCGCGGTGAGTTCCGCGCTGCTGGCCATGAGCAGGCATCTCGAGGTGCGCGACGTCCTCAAGACGATCGTCGCCTCGGCCCGCGAGCTGCTCGACGCGCAGTACGCCGCGCTCGGCGTCCCCGACGACCACGGGGGCTTCGCCCAGTTCGTCGTCGACGGCGTCGGCGAGGAGCAGTGGAAGGCCATCGGCCCGCTGCCCCGCCAGCACGGCATCCTGGCCGCGATGCTCCACGAGGCGAGGCCCGAGCGCCTCGCCGACGTGCGCAAGGACCCGCGCTTCGAGGGCTGGCCCTCCGCCCACCCCGACATGTCCGACTTCCTGGGCGTGCCCATCCGCGACGGCGACGAGGTCATCGGCGCCCTGTTCCTGGCCAACAAGCTGCGCCCCGAGAGGGAAGACCCCCCACACGGCCCGTGCCCGGAACCGGCCGACGGCTGCGGCTTCACCGAGGACGACGAGGAGCTCCTCTCCATCCTCGCCCAGCACGCCGCGATCGCCCTCACCAACGCCCGCCTGTACGAGCGCAGCCGCGAACTGACCATCGCCGAGGAACGCTCCCGGCTGGCCCACGAACTGCACGACGCGGTCAGCCAGAAGCTGTTCTCCCTGCGCCTGACCGCCCAGGCCGCCGCCGCCCTCGTCGACCGCGACCCCTCCCGCGCCAAGGGCGAGCTGCAACAGGTCGCCGCGCTCGCCGCGGAGGCAGCCGACGAACTGCGCGCCGCCGTCGTGGAGCTGCGCCCCGCGGCCCTGGACGAGGACGGCCTCGTCGCCACCCTCCGCACCCAGATACAGGTCCTCGACCGCGCCCACTCCGCGCGCGTGACCTTCACCAGCCACGGTGTGCGCGCCCTGCCCGCCGCCCAGGAGGAGGCCCTGCTGCGCGTCGCCCAGGAGGCACTGCACAACGCGCTGCGCCACTCCGGCGCGGAGCACGTCGACGTGACCCTCCACAAGCGCGGCCCCGACACGGTCCTGCGCATCACGGACGACGGCGACGGCTTCGACCCCACGGCGATCCGCAGGGCCGGCCGTCACCTCGGCCTGGTGTCCATGCGGGACCGGGCGAACGGCGTCGGCGGTGGCCTGAAGGTGGAATCGGCGCCCGGCAAGGGCACCACGATCGAGATGGAGGCCCCCGGTGGCTGACGCAATCAAGGTGCTGCTCGTCGACGACCACCAGGTCGTCCGCCGGGGCCTGCGCACCTTCCTGGAGGTGCAGGACGACATAGAGGTCGTCGGCGAGGCCGCCGACGGCGCAGAAGGAGTCGCCCGCGCCGAGGAGCTGAAACCCGACGTCGTCCTGATGGACGTCAAGATGCCCGGCATGGACGGCGTCGAGGCCCTCCGCAGGCTCGGCGAACTCGACAACCCCGCCCGCATGCTGATCGTCACCAGCTTCACGGAACAGCGCACCGTCGTCCCGGCCCTGCGCGCGGGAGCCGCCGGGTACGTCTACAAGGACGTCGACCCCGACGCGCTGGCCGGCGCCATCCGCTCGGTCCACGCCGGCCACATCCTGCTCCAGCCGGAGGTCGCCGGCGCCCTCCTCTCCCAGGAGGAGGCCAACTCCGGGTCGGGGAGAGGCGGTTCGCTCACCGAGCGGGAGCGCGAGGTGCTGGGCCTGATAGCCGACGGCCGGTCCAACCGGGAGATCGCCCGCGCCCTGGTCCTCTCCGAGAAGACCGTCAAGACCCACGTCTCGAACATCCTGATGAAACTCGACCTCGCCGACCGCACCCAGGCCGCCCTGTGGGCCGTACGCCATGGTGTGGCCGGCTGACAGGCGCTCCGGCGCACGCCCGGGGCGTGCCGCGGCGCCGATCCGGACCGGTTCCCTCCGGTCCGAGATTCATACCGTCGTGGGAATGTCCCCCGGATGGCGCATCCTCCGACGGGCGCCGGCGTTCTCCAGTGCGTGCCGCGGCGACTGCCGCGGCAATCGCCAGGAGGGCCAGGAGGGCTCAGAAGTGAAGAACCTGAAGAAGGCAGCGGCCGTGATGATGGTGGCCGGTGGACTGGTGGCCGCGGGCGCCGGCGCAGCCTCCGCCACCTGCGGCGCGTCGGCCGCCGGCGAGGCCAAGGGCTCGCCGGGCGTCGTCTCGGGCAACGTCATCCAGGCCCCGGTGCACATCCCGGTCAACGCCGTCGGCAACAGCGTCAACGTCATCGGCGCGCTGAACCCGGCCTCCGGCAACACGGGCCTCAACCACTGAGGTCCCCCGACCACTGACGTCCCTTCCGGACCTCCCAGTGCCCGCCGGCCTCCCCCGGCCCCATTCCGGGGGAGGCCGGCGGGCAGCCCGTCCACCCGCGGGCAGTCGTGACGCCCGGGGCGGCACGGGTGGGCGTGGCGGCACCCCGTCATCGCCGGGCTGCGCCCCCCACCCCCCGGCACCAACCCCCAGCCACCACTCAACCGACGCTAACGTCACCCACCCCCACTGCCCCGCTCCCCACCGCCCCCCGCTCCTCACCGCACCCCCCGCTCCAGTTCCTCCACATACGCGTTGTACGCGGCAACCTGCGCCCGCCGAGCCGTCCGCTCCACCGGCCGCAACGCCTCCCCCCGAGCCCCCATCTCCGACGCACTCACCGCACCCCCAGGCCCCTTCTCCAAGGCCAGGGAGATCAACAACCCCACCCGCTGCGCCAACTCCAGCACCCGCACCGCCCGCGGCGGATACCCCGGAGCCAACACCTCCCGCCCCCGCTCCGCCCGAGCCCGGTACGCGTCGATCGCCGCCTCCGCCACCGGCCCCGACGCCGCCACGTCCAGCCGGGACAACACCGCCGTTGCCTCCCGCAACGCCTCCGCCAGCTCCCGCTCCGCCTCACCCAGCGACGGCACATCCGCCGGCGGAGCCTCCCGCACCGGGAGGCAGTGCCACACCACCTCGACGTGCACATCACCCTCCGGCCCGGCCTCGTACACCTCCGGCACCAGCCCCAGGGCCGCCCCGTGGCACACCACCGCCTGCTCCGCCTCGAGCGCCCGCGCGTTGAACTCCGGCGGCCCGCTCAACCCCAGCGGATGCCCGGGCGCCGGCAGCGCCACCCGCAGCCCCTTCACCCCCAGCGCCCGCAGCCGCCCCAACGCGAGAGTGAGCCCGACGGGCGCGGTCTCGCCCGGCAGCCCCTCCACCCGGTGCACGGCGTCCTCACCGACGACGGCGAGCACGGCGTCGTCCGGCGAGACGAATCCGGCCAACAGAGCATTTCCCCAAGCGGCAAGGCGACCAGAGCGCGGTTCCGAGAGCATGCCCCCCAGCCTAAGGAGCGGACCGATGGAACGGCTCACCCGACCGGTGGCGTAGATTTTCCTGAAGGGCCGCGCCCACCCGCGCGCGGCGGTCCGAGCCACAGGCGTACGCGACGACCGAGTCCGGCCACACTGCAAGGGGAGACAACGCGCTCATGAGCGATGTTCTGGAGCTTCAGGACGTATCCGTGGTCCGTGAGGGCCGGGCTCTGGTGGACCAGGTCTCCTGGTCGGTCAAGGAGGGCGAGCGCTGGGTCATCCTCGGCCCCAACGGAGCCGGCAAGACGACCCTGCTGAACGTCGCGTCCAGCTACCTCTACCCCAGCAAGGGCACCGCCACCATCCTCGGCGAGACCCTCGGCACACCCGGCACCGACGTCTTCGAGCTGCGCCCGCGCATCGGCATGGCCGGCATCGCCATGGCCGACAAGCTCCCCAAGCGCCAGACCGTCCTGCAGACCGTCCTGACCGCCGCGTACGGCATGACGGCCGGCTGGCAGGAGGAGTACGAGGACGTCGACGAGCAGCGCGCCCGCGCCTTCCTCGACCGCCTCGGCATGAGCGACTACCTCGACCGCAGGTTCGGCACCCTCTCCGAGGGCGAGCGCAAGCGCACCCTCATCGCCCGCGCCCTGATGACCGACCCCGAACTGCTGCTCCTCGACGAGCCCGCCGCCGGCCTGGACCTCGGCGGCCGCGAGGACCTCGTACGCCGCCTCGGCCGCCTCGCCCGCGACCCCATCGCCCCGTCGATGATCATGGTGACGCACCACGTCGAGGAGATCGCCCCCGGCTTCACCCACGTCCTCATGATCCGCCAGGGCAAGGTCCTCGCCGCCGGCCCGGTCGAGCTGGAGCTCACCTCCCGCAACCTCTCCCACTGCTTCGGCCTGCCCCTCGTCGTGGAACAGGTCGGCGACCGCTGGACCGCCCAGGGCCTGCCACTGTCCTGACGGCCTTCCTGGCCCCTCCGTCCCCAAGACCTTTCCCAACGGCCTTCCCAACCGCCCCCGTTCGCGCCCTGTCGGCGGCAGGACCCACGGACCTACCATGAACGCGTGAACGACATCGACGCGTGGGTGTGGTGGCTCGTCGGCGCGGCAGCGCTCGGAATCCCGCTCGTGGTGACCGCGATGCCGGAGTTCGGCATGTTCGCGGCCGGCGCCGTCGCGGCCGCGGTCGCCGCGGGCTTCGGCCTCGGCGTCGTGGCCCAAGTGCTCGTCTTCGTCGCGGTCTCGGTCGCCCTCATCGCCGTGGTACGGCCCATCGCGGCCCGGCACGGCGCGCAGCGACCCCGACTCGCCACCGGAGTCGACGCGTTGAAGGGCAAACAGGCTGTCGTACTGGAGCGCGTCGACGGTTCCGGAGGGCGCATCAAGCTCGCCGGCGAGGTCTGGTCGGCGCGCGCCCTCGACACCGCCCGCACCTACGACGTGGGTCAGGAAGTGGACGTGGTGGACATCGAGGGGGCCACGGCGATCGTCATCTGACCTTGCACAACTCCCGCACGAGGCAAGTGAACCGAACACACCACGAGCCACACGACGGTCTGTCAGACTCGACCAGCAAGATCTTCAACAAGTCTAAGATCTTCCGAAAGCGCCGAGGCGGAGAAGGGTACGGGGAGCACGATGGAACCGGTCATCATCGTCTTGATCATCCTGGTGGTGTTGGTCTTCATCGCCCTGATCAAGACGATCCAGGTCATCCCGCAGGCTAGCGCCGCCATCGTGGAGCGGTTCGGCCGCTACACACGCACGCTCAACGCGGGCCTCAACATCGTCGTCCCGTTCATCGACACCATCCGCAACCGCATCGACCTGCGCGAACAGGTCGTGCCGTTCCCGCCGCAGCCGGTGATCACCCAGGACAACCTGGTCGTCAACATCGACACCGTCATCTACTACCAGGTGACCGACGCCCGCGCCGCCACGTACGAGGTCGCCAGCTACATCCAGGCGATCGAGCAGCTCACCGTCACCACGCTGCGCAACATCATCGGCGGCATGGACCTGGAGCGCACCCTGACCTCCCGCGAGGAGATCAACGCGGCCCTGCGCGGCGTCCTCGACGAGGCCACCGGCAAGTGGGGCATCCGCGTCAACCGCGTCGAGCTCAAGGCGATCGAGCCGCCGACCTCCATCCAGGACTCGATGGAGAAGCAGATGCGCGCCGACCGTGACAAGCGCGCCGCGATCCTCACCGCGGAAGGAACGCGTCAGGCCGCCATCCTCACCGCCGAGGGTGAGAAGCAGTCCGCGATCCTCAAGGCCGAGGGTGAGGCCAAGGCCGCCGCGCTGCGCGCCGAGGGCGAGGCCCAGGCGGTCCGTACGGTCTTCGAGGCGATCCACGCCGGCGACCCGGACCAGAAGCTTCTCTCCTACCAGTACCTCCAGATGCTCCCGAAGATCGCCGAGGGCGACGCCAACAAGCTGTGGATCGTCCCCAGCGAAATCGGCGACGCCCTCAAGGGACTCTCCGGCGCCATGGGCAACTTCGGTTCCCTGGGCGGCGGTTCGAACAGCGGAGGCAACTCCGGCAACGGCAACGGCACGGAACGCCGGGAGAGGCCGTCGATCGACTGACGGCCGCCGGAAACCGGAAGCGAACAGCCCCGCCAACCCCCAAAGGGCGCGGGGCTGTTGTTCTACTCGGCTGCACGACGTGGACGCGACCAGCCACGAACACCCCGCAGACCGCGGACATCAGCAGCCCTACGGTCTAAGCGGCATCCAGCGTCAACCACTCCGGCAGCGCAGCCAGGTCCTCCTGGGCCAGCGCCAGCAACATCGCGTCCTGCGGGGTCGGTTCGAAAGGCTGCCGCAGCAGAGGCATCCCCGCCTGCTCCGGAGTCCGGTCGGCTTTACGGTGGTTGTCCTCCGCGCACGAGGCGACCGTGTTCAACCACGAGTCCCGCCCACCCTGCGCCCGTGGCACCACGTGGTCCACGGTCGTCGCCCGCCGCCCGCAGTACGCGCACCGGTGCCGGTCCCTGACCAGCACACCCCGCCTCGACCACGGTGCTTGTCTTCGGAACGGAACCCGAACGTACCTGCACAGCCTGATCACCCGGGGCACCGGTATGTCGACGGCGGCTCCGCGCATCCGCAGTTCGGGGTGGGCCTGCTCGACGACGGCCTTGTCCTGAAGCACCAGAACGACGGCTCGGTTCAACGTCACCGTCGACAGCGGCTCGAAGCTCGCGTTCAGTACCAGCGTGTCCCGCATACCAGCCCACCTCCCGTGTGCACCGGCCCACCCCATGGCGGGCTGGGATCAACTCTGGCCGGGCACGCCGAGATGGACAACGCAATATCTGCTGCTCCCACGGGGGGTTACCCCCGCGACCCCCGGCAACAAAAATGCCCGCCCCTGATCACTTCCAAGACCAGGAGCGGGCAAACGTTGAATGAACGATGAGCTTACTCGGCCCGCCGCGTCAGCTCTGCGCGGGGTTCTCGTACTCACCGATCAGCTGGGCCCGCGCGATCGTGTGGAACCGCAAATTGAACCCGATGGCAGCCGGCGAGGCGTCGGAATCCGGGCCGAGCTTCTCCTGGTCCACCGCGTACACCGTGAAGACATAACGGTGCGGCCCGTCCCCGGGCGGCGGCGCGGCCCCGCCGAACTCCTTCGTGCCGTAGTCGTTGCGTGCGTGAACGGCGCCCTTCGGCAGCCCCTCGAACCTGCCGCTGCCCGCACCCACCGGAAGCTCGGTCACCGAGGCCGGGATGTCGAAGAGCACCCAGTGCCAGAACCCGCTGCCGGTCGGCGCGTCCGGGTCGTAGCAGGTCACCGCGAAGCTCTTGGTCTCCGGCGGGAAACCCTCCCACCGCAGCTGCGGCGAGGTGTTCCCCTCGGAGTGGACCTGGGCGCTCTTGAGCGTCGCGCCCTCCTGCACGTCCTCGCTCGTGACCGTGAACGACGGCACCGGCGGATGGAAATCGTGGGGGAGCGGCCGCCTCTTCAGCTCGGTCACCTCGATACCTCCTGATCGATCGGAAACGAATTCCACCTGCGAGCCTACGG
This sequence comes from Streptomyces sp. NPDC014995, assembly GCF_043080745.1. Classification (NCBI taxonomy): domain Bacteria; kingdom Bacillati; phylum Actinomycetota; class Actinomycetes; order Kitasatosporales; family Streptomycetaceae; genus Streptomyces; species Streptomyces sp. NPDC014995. The sequence goes on along the minus strand of NZ_JBIBVX010000001.1, from coordinate 2,275 downwards.
CTTTCACACCGTCACCCACCGTCTCGCCGGGCCTGAGCGGCCAGGAGTGTCACCCCCGGCACGCCGAGCCGGCCACCGCACGGTGCTGCTCGAGGCCGCACGGCCGACGTCGCAGCCGTGGCGACCCGAACCCGGATCGCTCGGGTGGCGGCGCGGGCCCGCTCAAGGAGCGAGCCGACAGCGAATCGATGAGGCCGGACCCTCGGCAACACACCGAACAACCGCCGACCCATTGGCGCAGTCCCCGGCTGCACCCTCCAGCCCCTCCTGTCACGCCATAAGGACAAGGCCCGGAGCACCACACGGCGCTCCGGGCCTTCCCTGCCTTCACACCCTCGTACCTAGAACCAGTTCCGCTTGCTGCCGACCTCGGACAGCCACTGGTTGAGGTACGCCGCCCAGTCGGTCCCCTGGTAGTCGTGCAGCCCCACCTGGAACGACCGGAAGGTGTCACTGCCCTCGCTGAACAGCCCCGGCTTCTTGTCCATCTCCAGCACGACGTCCATCGCCTGCGCGTCGGCCACGAAGCTCAGCTCGACCTGGTTCAGCCCCCGGTACTGCGCCGGCGGGAAGAACTCGATCTCCTGGTAGAACGGCAGCTTCTGCCGCGTACCCCGGATGTGACCGCGCTCCAGGTCCGCGTTCTTGAAACGGAAGCCCAGCTGGAGGAAGGCGTCAAGGATCGCCTTCTGCGCCGGCAGCGGGTGCACGTTCACCGGGTCCAGGTCACCGGAGTCCACGGCCCGCGCGATCTCCAGCTCGGTGGTCACACCGATGTTCATACCGCGCAGCGCCTGCCCGTCGATCATCGTGATCGGCGTCTCCCACGGGATCTCCAGACCGAACGGCACGGCGTGCACCGCGTTCGCCTGCAGCTCGAAGGCCCCGCCGAGACGCTGCTTGGTGAACTCGATGTCCTGCTTGTACTCCTGGTCGCCGTTCTCGATCTCGACCTTGGCCTGAAGCCCGACCGACAGTGCCTCGATCTGCTGGTTGACGGACCCGCCCTGGATCCGCACCTCACCCTGCACGACGCCGCCCGGGACGACGTTGACCTCCGTCAGCACCGTCTCGACCGAAGCCCCACCGGCCCCGAGACTCGCGAGCAGCTTCTTGAACGCCATGACTCTCCCTCTACGACCTCTACGACGGGTTCCTTGATCCCTACAAACGCGATCCGGTCGTGGCCGGTTCCGACTCACACCCTGGCAACCCGAGTGCCCGCCGACCACCCCGACGCACCCACCCATCTGCACTACGCTCGGAGGGCATGATCGCGACCCCCGACCGTACGCCCCTTCCCCGGTCCTTCTTCGACCGCCCCGTCCTGGAAGTGGCCCCCGACCTCCTCGGCCGCCTCCTCGTCCGCACCACCCCGGACGGTCCGATCACCCTCCGCCTCACAGAGGTCGAGGCCTACGACGGCCCGAACGACCCGGGTTCCCACGCCTTTCGAGGCCGCACCGCCCGCAACAGCGTGATGTTCGGTCCTCCCGGACACGTGTACGTCTACTTCACCTACGGCATGTGGCACTGCATGAACCTCGTCTGCGGTCCCGACGGCAGGGCGAGCGCCGTCCTCCTGCGCGCCGGCGAGATCGTCGAGGGCGCCGAACTCGCACGCACCCGTCGACTCTCGGCCCGCGATGACAAGGAACTGGCCAAAGGCCCCGCCCGTCTGGCCACGGCCCTGGACGTGGACCGAGCCCTCGACGGCACGGACGCCTGCACCCCCGGAGACACCCCCCTCCGCATCCTCGCGGGCACCCCCGTACCGCCCGACCAGGTACGCAACGGCCCCCGCACGGGAGTCTCCGGCGACGGCGCCGTGCATCCCTGGCGCTACTGGATCGCCAACGACCCGACGGTGAGCCCTTATCGGGCCCATGTGCCGAGGCGCCGCCGAAGTTGACTCGCCCAGGGCAGGGGCGTAACGTGGCCCGAGCCGCTTGAACCGGGTACGGCGATCGCCTGCAGCCGGAAGCGGCCAACCCACTACCTACGACGCCCCTCAGCGGGGTCGAATTCGGTATGCCCGCATGCCCGAATTCGAACTCGGCGGAGCTCGATTATGAGCTGGCGAGGGAATCGGCTAACGTAGTGAATGTCGAAAGGCCGACGAGCGAAAGCCGGAAGCCCCAGACAAAGCCCGCCGACAGGGAATCGGATCGAGAAAAGATCTGATAGAGTCGGAAACGCAAGACCGAAGGGAAGCGCCCGGAGGAAAGCCGCGAGAGAGTCTCTCGGGTGAGTACAAAGGAAGCGTCCGTTCCTT